>DAISLB010000007.1:0-66914 GCA_036820645.1 Clostridium sp. | reverse complement strand
TTCTAAGTGCTGAAGCACTAAGAATCCTGTTAATAAGCATCAGGTGGAGTTAAAAACTCCATCTGATGCCAAGAACTCTGTTTATATCTATGATTGTACTACACTGATTCTTTCTACTGTTTTAGTATTTTGTTTATACCAAATCATTATAACCTGACTTTTTTTCAAATCAGATACTTTTATAGATGATTTTGAGTTATCATTTCCATTTTGACGTGACATACTAGTCCTTTCTGATATTTTAACATCATTATTAACTGTAAGTGTTTTTAACTCGCCAGTATAACTAAGTTCAAACTTACCACCTGGAGATCCTCCTTGTGGTCGTTTATTACTATTGTTGTTATTATTTTGGCTACCATTTGTATTTTGAGTGTCTTTTACATTTTGATTAGCATTTACATCTTGTTTCCCACTATTGGAATTTTGAGATTTATTATTTTTAGTTTCCTTTGCTAACTGTATTTTTATAGTATTTCCATCCATGGATACTATTTTACCCATAAGATCAGCATTTGCCATTCTATCCATGGAATTTCTAGTACCTTTTTTATTACCGTTCATCCCTGGACCGCCGTTCATTCCGCCACCCCCATTCATCCCTTGATTGGAAGCAGTATTTGTTATATTTTGAGCTGTAATTGCTTTGCAGGAAGTAAGTGATGTGGAACAAGCAAATAATATCGTGATTATAAATAGACTATATACTACTTTTCGCATATTTTTATATCCTCCTTCCAAATGATGGCAGGTACTCTGAGAGATTTTTTTTTGACATAAAGTCATATGCATCTTTAAATCCCATGTATGATAAAATTATTAATAAAGGATATACTGGGTAAATATATCTAGACTTCATTTCCCATAAAATATAGAATCCAATAAACCCTAAAATCACTAAAATTAAGAATATTTCATCAAATCTTTTAGCTTTTATTCCACTTATCAATCTGATAAAAATAAAACAGTACATTAGAAAATTCATTACATATAATATCCAAAGCAATCCACTTCTATATTGTGAATCTCCTTTAAATAAATCAGTAGCAAAGGTAGTATAACTATAGTTACCCATTACCATCTCCCTTCCTTGACCTTTATTAGATGATGATTCAACACCAATGCCATATCTTTCCACTTGGTATGTTCCTTCTGTCCAAGTCCATACAATCTTCTTATAATACATTTTTGCTAAGTCACTAAAGGTTAAGTTGGATAACTTATTTTTAATTTCTTTCTTAAATAATTCTGTACTTTTTTCTTTATTGTAGTTTCCTTGTGTTTCATATATATTGTAGCTTTGCATATTATCCCAAAAGCCAAACTTGTCCTTATTTATCCCCATATTTATCCACATATATATAGGAGCAGAATTTTTGTTAACAGATTGATTTACAGTATGGGTGGCCTGTAAAACAGCATTTTGTGTCCAACCTGGAATATTAAATAATAAAGCCAACATACATAAAGATGTTATTACCTTTTTAATTCCAATTTTCTTTATATTTAGTAGAATGTAAATAAATGCAGCTATCAAAAGAATAACTCCTACACCTCTAAAGTAATTTCCAATTGATAAAAGGATTGAAGAAATAATAATATACTTAACTGAGTTTCCTTTTATAAACTTTATTAAAAAGTAAATAGCAGTGGTAAAAAATGCTGTAGCTATAATGTCATTATATATATAATTACACATAAATAATGATGGTATATATGTTGCTGCAAATATCAAGACGCCATAATCATTTTCTTTTGACTTATAATTTATCTCTTTATATATTAAATAAATCATTAAAGTTGTAACAAGAGTAAATAGTATATTAAAAATTTTTATAACTAGATAGTTATCTGGAAATATGGCTAACAAAGTTTTTAAATATAATACCATAGAAAAATTAAAAGGGAACATATAAAGATATCCACCACTTTGAAATGAGGAATAATCTTTATTATATAGCATGTTTAAAGCCAGTGAAACTACCGTTTGAGAATCATCTGTAGGCAATCTAGTAAATAAAAATATAATAACTATTTGAATGACAAAGGAAAACAGCAGTGTTACTGGAATTACAATTTTTTTACTATACTTATTAAGTTTTAAACACAATCTATATAAAACTATGCTTAATAAAATTAGTAACACTATAAGTAAAATAAAAATACCAAGATTTTGTTTTTCTAGAATGGGAATATCGCCATACACAAAGTAATTATACTTAGCCCTTATAAAGAATGATGATGCAATAAAAAGTCCTGTGAAGAAAATAAGTATTAAATATATTGTTTTTTTAATTAAACCTAACATATAAAAACTCCTTTGGGGTAATTTATTATCTAATGTTTTATATCATAGCAGTATTTTAATTGTTTTATTAGTAAATTCATCTCCTTCATTGAAATTATTTGATGAATATATTTTAATCTATGAGTTTAATGGTTTATTGACAAATTTATGAATAATTTATTAAGTTTCTTTATGAGATTGATGATAAAAACAATGAAAAAGCAGTAAAGGGTTTGGCCCAAAGGATATATTGTTATAATTTAGTAAGTATATGATATAATTTGTATATGTAAATTTATGATTTAAATATAAACTAATGAAGTTGTGAGGTGGTAAGAAAAATGACAAGTCAGGTATATTTAGTTTTTATATTAACCTTTATTATTTATATAATAGGAACATTGGCATATTCTACTAGAATTGTCGGAATAAAAACTGGTAGAATTGCAGTATCTTTTGCTGTGTTTAATGTTTTTGTACTTATACAAAGAACAGCTAATACTATTCAAGCTCCGTTATTAGCAAAAACTATCGAAAATGGTATAAATACAGGTAATTCTAGTAATTTGCTTTATATTTTTAGATGGATAATTTTTTGTATTACTCTAGCTACGATAGCTGGTGCAATTTTAATGCCGACCTTTATAAAAGTGTTTAACAAATTAGTTATATCATTTAGCATTTATCGATCTTTACCTAAATTAATGATTCATGCATTTTCAAAATCAGGAGTTGAGCAGTTTAAAAATAGTATTTCAATTCCTAAAAGAGAAAACTTATCTGAATTAAAAAATTTTAGAAAAGCTCCTAAAAAGATAATTTTACTAAATATTATTGCATTTTCTATATCTAGTATAAGTATTTTATCATCACTATATGCTGGATGCTTAAGTCCAAATTTGAGAACCACTTGCAGCACTTTAGCATCTGTAATTAATAGTGTTTCAACAATATTCATGTTTATATTTATTGATCCTTATTTATCTATGATGACTGATGATGTGATACGGGGAGAACGTACAGAATTAGAATTTAACCGTTGTATAATTTTTATTGTTGGTGGATTAATTATCGGAAGTGTATTAGCACAATTAATATTAGTACCTGCTTCAAAATTAATAGTAATTATTGCAAGGCTGATTTAGTTGAGATATTGTATTATATCTCATATTTCGGCTGCGACTGAGCAACGTCGTGTAATCACAATATAACAATTTTAGAATAATTTATTTTCCACTTTTCGGTTCTCTTTAATTCAGTAATCAATTTCTCTATTCCTATAGAAATGCCTGTTTCTTTTTGAATATGCAAAAAAATGGGGGAATTAATAAAAATCTAAATTAATAAAAGAGAGTAATTACACATTTTGACGAGTTTCCGTGAAAACTCATAATTACGAGGGGGATATGAAATGATTAAATTAATTAAAATTGAACTAGAAAAGTTCAATTTTAAGAAATATATAAAAAGTGCAATTGTAGCGAACATTATCATCTTAGGTATTTTAACTTTTATCACCTATTCAATAAAGGCTTTAAGGATAGATGTAATATCAGACTATCCAACTGTTTTTACTATGATAGATAGTTTGGTTCGAGCAACGTTTATGATTTTCTCTAGTGTACTTATTTCGAATATTATTATTAAGGAATTAAGAAATAAAGAAATGATTACATTATTTCCATATCCAATAGATAGAAGAAAAACAATTACAGCTAAAATTATTATAGTTATTATGTTCACTTTCTTAACAATAATGTTATCAAATATTTTTCTAGAAATTAGTTTTTATTTTTTAGATAAAGTTTTTAATATTGTACCTAACAAGTTAAATATAATAACAATAAACACCTTAACTATATTTATGTATGCAATCACATCCTCTCTTATGAACCTAATATCTATGTATTTGGGAATACTTAAGAAATCAACTTTTGTAACAATCTTAACATCTATTGTTTTAGTTTTCATTGTATGCTCTGATAACAATGGGTTTTCATTAAATTCTATAATCGCAATTCCTCTGTCACTTGCAGCTTTAGGCATATTGTGTGCATACTTATCAATAAAACATATAGAAAACTTAGATGTAAAAAAATAATAAAATTATTGCTTTTTTTGACTTTTAATTGAATATATATGAAATAAGTTTCAAAAATTGTATTAATATTATTTATTATTTTGTAGTCATAAATGGAATTTATAATAACTAAAATTTAATTATGGAGGTACAAAATAGTGAGTAATGTATTAAAATCAATACTAATTTTTTTAAACGATATTTTTAAAAAAGTTTATAAAGTAATTCCACAGAAATTTGATTTAAAGTTCAATCAAAACGGAGAATTTAAAATTGTTCAATTCACAGATTTGCATGAGTATGCTTTCAAGAATAAAAAAACTATAAAACTTATAGAAAATATATTAGACACTGAACAGCCAAATCTTGTTGTGTTAACTGGAGACATTATAGATGGCAGGTATTGTAAGTTAAAAGAACAAGTTAAAAAGGCAATTGCAAATATTGCAAAACCCATGGAAGATAGAAAAATCCATTGGGCAGTAGTTTTAGGTAACCATGATAATGAATTATGTGCAGTAAATAGAAAAAATCAGATGAAAATATATATGTCATATAAATATAATCTTAGCCAAAATTTTTCAAGTGTAATTGGTAGATCAGGAGATTATAACCTTACCATTAAGGATTCTAAAAATGATAAAACTATATTTAACATTTACATGTTTGATTCAGGCAGCTATGACATAAAAGGGTATGGCTATATAAGAAAAGAACAGATAGATTGGTACAAAAAATTATCAAATAGTCTAAAGAAACGCTTTGGTAAGATAATTCCATCATTTATGTTTTTTCACATTCCATTGCAGCAGCAATATCAGGTATGGAAAAGTGGAAAAGCTATAGGAGAAAGAAATGAAAAGGAATCTCCGCAATCTATTGATAGTGGATTATTTTCTGCACTTACTGAAATGGGGGATGTGAAAGGAGTATTTGTAGGGCATGATCATAACAACGATTATATAGGGGATTTAGATGGTATTACTTTAGGATATGGGCGAAAGACAGGATACAACTCTTACGGGAAAAAGGGGTTTGCTAAAGGAGCAAGAGTAATTATTTTAAATGAAAACAATTTAGAAAAATTTAAAACATATAAAAAACTGGAATTGCAAAGTAACAAATAAAAAATGTTTTACCCAAAGTTTATGCATGAGGGAACCCGGGTCTATTATAGGGCCATGGAGCATCACTTGCTGGAATTAGGGGGGAGCATAACATTAAAATTAAAGGCACTAGCCAAGCTTTTTGCCTAAGTGAGGGAAGAGTTAAAGTTTGGCTAGTGATACAGTTAGATGAAAATATTATTTAATATCCATTTGATCCATAGATACTAATTTATTTTTTTGATTTTCTTTTAGATCTTTCTGTAAGTTATCTACATTTCCGTCGCATGTATTACAGTCACTATGAATTATTATATTTTTAAGGTGTTTAATTTGCTCTTTTTTTTCCCGTTGAATTCCAATAGCATTTTTTAGTCTATCTCTATCACTTATGTCAGAATGCTGCTCTAAATGTCTTTCTGTTCTTGTATAATTTTCTACATCATTAACTAGATGGTTTACCCTACCTGCAGTCTTTTCTTTTAATCTATCTTCTTCACGTTGTTTATTTGCTTCCCTATTAGTTTCCATGGAAAATCCTCCTTTAAAATATAAAAGGTGTACAAATTTATTCTTGGCTTAATAAAGAAATTTAATACTATGAAATAATTTGTAAAGTTTTTTATGTAAGTAATTGATAAATTATTTTAGAAATTTAAAAAGAGAGTAAAAACTATTTTAGCTTCCTCTCTTTCTTTTATTAAATGGTTTTTAAAAATTCTGCATATTTTCTATCTGCTATCATAATATGTTTACTAATCCATTCAGACAAAAAATCTATAATTTCTAATATTACTTTTCTTTGATTATCATCTATATCTTCTCTAGAAGCAACTTCGTTTATTTTATAGACATAAAATCCATGTTCTTCTTCTTGGTCGTGAATATGATCATAATTGCATTTTTTCAGCATATCTTCTTCATATTCAAAATGATATTTTGTGTATTCTAAAAGTTCATCGATTATTGTCATTATTTCATCATATCTATCATATCCATCATCTATTACTGCAATATCATATGCTCTTCTTCCTATTTCCATTAGCTTTTTATGTTGTTTATCTATTTCATCAATATTTAAATTATATTCTTCTTTCCATTTAAATGACATTTTATCATCTCCTTATTTATTTAACAATAAATATTACAAAATAAATATTATCATATATTTTTAGCAAATGCAAGCTTATTTAGTGTAGAGTTTCTAAGCAAAAATTAGTAGTAATATGTTATTCTGTATTTAAGGGGTGAGATAAAGCATGAATAAAGAAAATAATTATGAGATTTGTTATGAAAACATGTGTAAGGAATTTGTTAAGTATAATCCAGAAGAGGTCGCCAAAAAAAGCAGAGCTTATTATGATTCCGAAAAAAAGCAATTTACATTAACCTGTTTTAACAAAGAATACCTAATTTCTTATCCAGAGGGCAATATTGTATTAAAACATGATAAAGAAAAAGATGCATCTATAGATGTAAATACAATGCTGATGCTTAAGATGCTGATGCTTAGCTATTTATATCGGGCTACTAACAGCAGGCTAACAAATAAATGGGTACCCCTTAGAGAATTAGAGGGGGTTGGCCATGCTTATCAGGGATTTGCAAAGCGGGGTATAGATAAATTAATTGAATTCTTTGGCCATAAGGGAGAGCTCTTCTTGGAGGCCGGCTTTAAACTAGGTGGAAAAAAAGTTGATGTTGGAGATGTTGGGATAAAGATTAATATATTACCCAATGTGCCAATGGTATTTGGTTTATGGACAGCAGATGATGAATTCCCAGCAGATGCTACTATTCTTTACGATTGTTCCGCAGTTAGAGAACTGCATGTGGAAGATTTAGCTGGTTTATGCTCTGAAGCAGCTGATGAAATAATTAGAGTTGCTAAATCAATTGAAATAGATTAAATAAATATAATTAATTTACTTATATGATACTACACACTATAGAAAATATCTTATAGCATGAATAAAATAGAACAAATAAAAAAATGTGATCATAAAATAAAATGAACACATTTTTTATTTTTAGAAGTTAGTTTTAACTTTCTGCATTTTTGCTAGTAGAAGATGTTAAACTATTTATCATGGCAGTTTCTTGATCCTGAGTAATGGTACCTGCTGTTACTAGAGTATCCAGCTTAGTTTTTAACAAACTTGTAAATTTTTCTTTCTTAGCTTGAACATCTGCATTTTTATTAGAAGTAAGTAGATTTTTTATAGCAGTTTCTTGATCTTTGGTAATAGTACCTGCAGTTACTAGAGAGTCTAGAAAGTTAGTTTTTCCTGCAGTTTTTTTACTTTGTAAATAAGCTTCGCGCTCAGATTGAGTCATGTTTTTGACTTTATCCATTTCAGCTTTTCTTTCAGATTTTTCTTGACTACTGCTATTTAATATAGCAGTTTCTTGATCTTGAGTAATAGTACCTGCTGTTACTAAGGTATCAAGTTTAGTCTTTAGCAAGTTTTCAGTATTTGATTTTTTATCAGTTTTAGAAGAAGTTAGAAGATTTAATGCAGCAGTTTCTTGATCTTGAGTAATGGTACCTGCGGTTACTAGAGAGTCAAGCTTAGTTTTTAAGAAATTTTCATTGTTTTTTGTATTGAAGTTTTTGTTAGAACAGTATGCTGCCTTTGTTGTCTTGTTAGAAAGGGAAGCTGCATTAACTGTAGTAAATCCTGTACCAATTGATGCCACAAGAGCTAAAGCGGATATTATTTTAAGGTTTCTTTTTAACATTTTTAATTACCTCCTAAATATTTCTTTGATTTATAACATAATCTCACTGCTCTGTGACAGCTTTATTACAAATAAGTGAATAGGATGTTAAAATTGATAAGTATGGATAAAAGAAGAATAATATAGTAGGAGAAAATTCTTATAAATAATGATATAATTTATTTGTACCCTAATTGATAAAAGTAATTTATGTGATAAAAATATTTCAAATAAAGGTGAAGAAAAGATGTTTTTTAAAATATTCAGATTGATAAGAAATTTTATAATGGCATCAGTATCGGACAAGTACAAAGAAGAATTTGCTATAAATATTAATGAGATTAATCTAACTAGGGGAAAAATTACAGCAGTAACTTTCATTGTTATAGAAGTTGTAGAGCTTGTAATTTTGTTTACCACAAGGGGACATGCTTTTCTCAAAAAAACCGACATATACTATGCAGCTATGGATACCGTATTAATTTTGATAATGATAGTATATTTACTCATGTTCGTTAAATTAGAAAATAGCATTTCTAAACATGGATTAGGCATTAAGGTTGTTGGAGTATCTTTTACAATCATGATATTGTTTTGGTGTGCAGGTATATCTTTATTGGATCAACTGTCTTCTGGGCAGATTATTGTATATTCTATATCAATTATAGCAGTTGCTGTAACTCCGATTTTTAAACCAATTACGTTATTGCTTATGTATTTAATTGTACATTTACCATTTCTTTTTCTCGTGCCATATTTTCAGAAATCCAGTGATATATTGTGTGCAAACTATATTAATAGTACTACTTTTTTAATAATATCTTGGATGATATCATGCATGAGGTATAAAAATCAAATAGATGATTTTAATAATAGAAAAATAATACAGGAAAAAAATGATGAATTAGAACGAGTAAATCAAAAATTAGAAAAACTTTCTCAAATTGATAGTTTAACAGGTATCTTCAACCGTTTTGTATTTGATAAAACAATAGAAGCAGAATGGGATAGATGCAAACGCTATTTTATACCCCTGTCATTAATTATGATAGATATTGATTTTTTTAAGGCATTTAATGATAGTTATGGCCATCAAGCTGGAGATAATTGCTTAAGGCAAGTTTCAAGGGTTCTTTCATCTTGTGCAAGGCGTTCCTCAGATACTGTTGCCAGATATGGGGGAGAGGAATTTGCTGTTGTACTCACTCATATGGAAAAAGAAAGTGCATTGAAATTTGCAGAACAATTGAGAAAAAGGGTTGAGCAGTTAGCTATTCCACATATGTATTCTTCTGTTTCCAATTATATTACGATTAGTTTAGGAATTCATACTGTTATTCCGTCTGATATGTTATCTATTGAACAATTTATTAAAATTGCAGATAAAGCTTTATATGAGGCTAAAAAAGATCGTAATAAGGTTGTCAGTGCAAATAGATTAAACTTATCGAAAATAAAATTTTAAAATAAAGGAAAAAATATCTGATTATACTAATATTTCAAATTATCATTTTGAGATGAAAAAGATAAATAAAAGGATGGATAAATGTTTCCATCCTTTTATTTTGCTCCTTAATGCTAAGTTTTGAATACGTGAAAAGAGATGTATAAAATACAGCTCTTTTCAGTGTAGATAAGATTAGAGCCTATCCTTTAACCCTAGCTCATAAGCATATAGAATTTTGGATGTTGTTTGATTGAAACCAGGAAAATCAATTCCCAATTCCCTTGCGGTTTCCATATTGAATTTATCATTGGAATGGTTAAATTTAATATGAGGGGCTTTATCATTTTTTATATTTGTCATATATATTCACCTCCATTATATAGTGATAACCAATTATGTAATGTTATATTCAGAGGAAATCATATATGAATGAAATTAATTATTCATTAATATTCACCTCCCAAAAATAATCTAATAGTTTCCTAAAAGTCAGCCATTCCTGAACTTTTTCTTTGTTCTAAAAACATAGCATTTAGTTAAAAAACTTCGTATAAAATTAATGAAATTTATAATATTGGGAATTATATTGTAAAAGAGGAGATGTAAGTATGGAGAAAATAGGTGTAAATAATTTTATATCCATTATCATAGGAATATCTTTAGTTTTAACTTGCTTTTTAATCTTTTATTTTTTTCAAAAGTATCTTTTTAGTAAATACAAAAATAAAGTAAAGAATATAGTAGATAAAGATGATGATCATTTAAGTTAACCTTTTTTCTTTAAGATTAAAGCTGCAAAGAAAAGGAACATCTCTAATCCTGTCTCAACAAGTATAGCCATAAGAGGATATGAATACAAACTAAAGTTTACTAGATCCAAGCTATTTTTGAAAGAAGTTATACCAATAACAAAAGAAACTAGTATGGCAGGAAGTACGAGAGGTTTATATGTATTTAGTCCTACAATTTGAGATATACCCACACTAAAAGCCCATATCATACTTGCAGATGCTGTAATTGCTGCACCGATGATAATCATGAGCCAGATAGCTTCCACCCGTTCAAAAAAATCACCTAAATGAACAAATCTTGTGAGTTCAAGGCTAACGTTAATCATGTTTTTAGCTTGTGGATAACTAAAAATTCCTATTGTACTGATAACGAGTGAGAGGATGACAAAAGTACCTAAACTGACAGCAGTAAATTTTGCGGTAAATCCATTTTCTGGATGATTGCAAATAGGAATATACATACCCATAATAATACATATTCCTATAAAGGATAGGATAAGAGGGGTGCCTGTTAAAGCTGGGTATAGGCCAGCCTCCAGCTGTGGTTTAAGTCTGTCTATTTTTACATCAGGAATAAAAAACAAAAATAGTACAATACAACTAAATAAAAAAAAGGGACCTAAAATTTCACATACTCTTCCTATGGATTCTATTCCTTTTAAAACAGCATAGCTTACTACAAGATAGGAAGAAATAAGGATTAGTGCCACTGGGGTTTTTGGAAAAAATACTGTATTAAGTATTATACTTAGTCCTCTTTGCAATATAGAAGAGACTAATAAGAAGAAAATAGGAAATGATATTCCTATAATTTTACCTAACCTTTTGCCAAGAATAGTCATGCTGTATTGTATCATATTCTGACCTGGAAATCTTATGCCCATATAAGCGTAGACAACAGCTAAGAGGACATCTAAAACCCAGGCTAAAATTACAGATAGCCAGGCATCCCTTCTTGCCTGAAAAATTACCAATCTAATTACGTGCAGTCCGGTAAAAGATGTAATGATACAAAAAAGCATCCATATAAATTGATTTGTACTGATAACTTCTTTTTCACGCATATTTTATTCACCTCAATGCGAAATTTATAATTTATTTAAAAATGTTTTCCCAATAGGTTCAAATAATTTTTCTATTAAATCTATGGGAGTTGCCATACCTAAATTTTTACTAGTTTGAAAAAACAAAGACATAATTAATAAAAATCCCACACATAATAACTCTTTCCACATTCTTTTTTTAGCAAGAGGTATTCCCTCAAGTATTCCTATTAGAAATACTGAAATAATTATAATTGTAGTCATTTAGTGCTTTCCTCCTCATTTGTTATAACAGGATCTTTAATTATTCCTATATTAGTCACATTAATTTCAAAATTAATGTCATATTTTATATTTGGAAAGATTCGAGACCAATTTTTTTTGATATTAAGCCACTCCTTTGGATTATTATTGTATATTTTGGTTGAAAAACCAATGAAGTCTGTATTTAAGTCTTTTTGTGACTTATATATCAATTTATGTAATTGGCTTTTTAATGTGGATTCAATATCATATTGAAGACTATTTATAGCTGCAGGGCTCATATTAATATTTTGTGCTTGCTCAATAAAGGCACTGCCCTTACATTGAATTTCCATATTGACACCATCTTCAGTTAAATGAGGAATTATTTTGGTAGGTTTTTTAAAAACATTTACAGTTATGTCATTATTTTTGCTTGACTTAGTAGGAAAGATAACTACATGACCTTTTGCATAATCAACCATCCATAGAAGGCTTTTAGATTCTTCATTTGTCAATATTCCTATTAAATGATTGTTTTTAAAAATGGCCATTCTTTCAACTGTAATTTTGGCAGCAGTACTATCTTTTGATTTTCCTAACTCAATTACAGGAGCAAAGGCTGACTTTGATTCATTTTTTGACTCTATAATAAAGTTATTTATATTCATAGGTACAATAGATCCATTTTTTTTAAATAAGCCCATCATGGTATTTATGCCAGTTGAAGTGGCAGAGTCACTAGATATTTTACTTTCTAAAATTTCTTTGGCTGTTTTATTTGAAACAAGTATCCAATTAGTACTTCGCATTTGACGATTTCTATTTAAATAATCCATTACTTCAGAAACTCCTGATTCACATAACTCTTTTGATAAAATGATTACCTTGGCATGTGAAAAGTCCAGTAGTGCAGAATTATTTTTTGAAAAATTTTGCATAGCATCAAAAATAGAATGGCCAGTACTTACTTGAATAGTGGATTTATTTTCCACTTTATTAGACATATTAGTATCATTTTTTGTATGGTTAGGATTAATAATCTCTAATGTTACAAGGAAAGAGTTATCACTGGATATTTTATCAATACCAATGCCAGCCACAAGATTAATTTCATTTAGTTCGCTCTTATCACTACTACAACCGTAAAGTGAAATTGAAAATATAAAGATTAAAATATAAAATAATATTGATTTATACTTCATATTTTGTTATCCTTTCTCGTCTTTGATGTTTTCAGATGATGATTTTTGCCGATGTAAATTATTAACATTGGCGTAATGAGGTCTGCATTTCATATGGGTCCAGGGGAATCTTATTAAAACATCTTTTAGCTCCTTTAAGTGCAAAGGTGCTAGTGGGGAAAGATAATTTACACCGAAGGACTTTAATGATGATAAATGAATTAAAAGTACAATAATGCCAAGCATAATTCCATATAACCCCAAAAATGCTCCCAAACACAGCATGGAAAAACGTAAAATACGAATAGCATACCCCATATCATAAGATGGAATGCTAAAAGAAGCTATTGCTGTAGTGGCTATAATAATGACCATAATGGGTGAAGTAACCCCAGCTCTAACAGCTGCATCACCAATAACAAGTGCACCAACAATACCTACAGTTTGATTAGCAGGTGAAGGAAGACGAATACCTGCTTCTCTAAGTGCTTCAAAGGCTATTTCCATTAACAATGCTTCAATAAAAATAGGAAATGGAACTCCATGGGCAGCTCCAATAATGCTAATAAGTAAAGGTGTAGGAATCATTTCTTTATGATACGAGATAATTGCAACAAAACATCCAGGAAGTAGTAGTGAAATCACAAAGAAGATTAATCTTATGGAACGTACAAATAGGGTAGTAGAATACCTTTCATAGTAATCTTCACTAGTTTGCAAAAATTGAATTAAAGTAGCAGGAAGTATCAAAACGCAGGGCGTACCATCTACTAAGAGTGCTACCCTACCTTCTAAAATGCCAGCGGCAACTCTATCTGGTCTTTCACTGTGCTGAATTTGTGGAAATAATGTGAAGTGTGTATCTTCTATCAGTTCTTCTATATAGCCACTTTCTAAAATAGAATCTATGTTTATTTTAGAAATCCTTTTTTTTACTTCTTCAACAATACTGGTATCTACTATTCCATGTAAATAGGTGATGCTTATTTTTGTTTGTGTTTGTTTTCCAACGATAAAATCTTCAACTTTTAGTTCTGAAGATTTTATTTTCCTCCTGAGTTGAGAGATGTTGATGGAAATATTTTGTGTGAATCCTTCATTTGGACCTCTCATAACTTTTTCAACATTTGTTTCCGACACACTTTTTTCCTTCCATCCAGGAGTTGTCATTTCTAAAGCTTTATCATCACCATCTAGTAAAAATATAGTATTCCCATTTAAGAGAGCATTTGTAACTTGACCAATAGTTGATAGTTCACTTATTTCTGCAATTTGAAGAAAATGTTTTTTAGCTATTTCTATAATATGATCAGATTTTAAAGTATCTTGAGTAATTTCTTTGATGTTCATAATTGAAGGTATTACATTTTCATTGATTAGTTTTATATCAGAAAGCCCATTTATAAAAACAAGTACACAGGAACGTTCAATCGAATCTATAACAAATTTATGGTAAACAACATCAGCGCAATTTGAAAACAACTCATATAATATATTTAAATTATTTGAAAGAGATTTATTTAAGGGCAAATTATATCTATCATCAGATAACTTTTGTACATAAATAGGAGCTGAAGTGTTTTTAGAATTAAAAAACTTCTTCACAATTAAAGATCACTCTCCTAAAAAATTATTTTATAATTTATGATTATTCTCTGCAATGTAGGTAAAAATATTCAATTTTCATCTTTGTACTTTTACAAAAGAATATTAATATATTATAATTATATATAAGCATATTTTAAGCAAATAGTAAAAATAATAGCATATTTTTATCAAATATGCATTAAATTATAAAAGAGGGATAGAAAATATGATTGTTACCTGTAGAAATATATTGAATTTACCAGGACTTGAAAAGATGAAAGTTATAGCTGGAAAGGGCGGTTTAGATAGGGGAATTACCTGGGCTCATATAATTGAAGTACCAGATGTTCAGGATTTTGTAAAAGGAGGAGAACTTTTATTTATTACTGGCATAGCAATAGGAAATAATTCAGAAATTCTTCTAAAATTTATCAAAGACATCAACGCTAGAAACTTGTCTGGTCTTGTTATAAATGTAGGTCCCTATATAAAAGAGATACCTCAAGAAATCATAGATTTTGCAGATAGTTCAGATTTTCCTATATTTGAGTTACCTTTTGAGGTTAAATTGATAGATGTAACTCAAACTATCTGTAGGGCTATTTTTGCACGAAATGCACACAAAGAATCTGTAAATAATTTTATGCGAGAAGTAATTTTTGAAGATATAAATATTAACGATGAAATGATGGACAGGGCACTTTTATACGGATATAAGAGGGAAAAAAAATACTGCAGCCTCGTAGTTGATATTGATGACTTTAGTTCTTATATAAAGAAAAAAAATATAGTTGATGAAGAGATTATAGCAAATATAAAAAATCGTGTGCAAGATATAATAGAATATGTTTTGGAAGAAAATAATAAAAAATATTTTTATGCGGTTCAAAGTGATGCTTTCTATTTTATGGTATGTTCCAGCACGAAAAATATGGACAAGGTTGCAGAATCTATAAGAGAGCAAATATCAAGGAGAATAGGAGACATTACGGTAAGTATAGGATTAGGAGATGAATGCAGTGATCTAAAAGATTTTAAATGTGTAATACTAGAAGCAATGAAAGCATTAAGGTTATCTAAGATTTTTAGAAAAAAGAATTGTGTTATAAATTATAAAAGATTAGGTATATTCAGACTTTTTTTTGATACGGAAATCAACGAAGAGATGAGAAAACTATTTGATGAGAATTTACTTAAACTTAAAATTTATGATGACAAAAATTCTACTGTATTAGTAAAAACTTTAATTGCATATTTAAAAGAAAATAGAAATTTAGGTAAAACTGCAGAAAAGCTATATATACATAGAAATACTATAAAATATAGGATAAAGAGAATACAGGAGATATTAGATTGTGATTTAAAGGATGATGAAGCTGTTTTTAACATTAAGCTATGCATAAAAATTGGAGTATTTTTAAAATTGCTGTGATAGTGATTTTATAATACACAAAAATTTATAAATATATTTGTTGATAGTGGACATATTAATTCATTTTAAAATATGATAAATTATATACATTAAAATTAGTAAATTATTAATTTAACAACAAATAAATTATTAAAATATAAAAAGTTAGGTGATTAAATTATGGATTATTCAGTTTTTCAATGCCCCAAGAAAATAATATATGGAAAAAATACAGTAGATTTTATTGGAAGTGAAGCAGCGGTGTTTGGAAATAAAGCAATGATAGTTACAGGAAAATATTCATCAAAAAAGACAGGTGCGTTAGATAAAGTTGTGGATAGTTTAAAAAATCATGAGATAGATCCTATTGTATTTAACAAGGTAGAGTCAGATCCCAGCGTTTTTACTGTAAGGGAGGGAGTGAAAGTAGGAAAAGAAGAAAAAGTAGACTTCATAGTTGCATTAGGTGGAGGAAGTGCCATGGATGCAGCCAAGGCCATAAGTATGGTGATAGGAAATGGAGGCGATATTTTAGATTATGAAAAAATTCAGCCTAAAACTTATGGAGTACCTATTATAGCAGTTCCTACCACAGCAGGAACGGGAAGTGAGGTCAGTAAGTTTTCTATAATAACGGATACTGAAAGAAAGATAAAAATGCTCATTTCAAGTAATTTTATAATACCTGAAATAGCAATTTTAGATCCGCTTTTGACTATGATGATGCCGCCTCAAGTTACAGCAGCTACAGGGATGGATGCTTTCACCCACGCAATTGAGGCATATATTTCAAAGGCTGCACAGCCAATGTCAGATATATTTGCGATAAAGGCAATAAGGCTTATAAGCAGCAATATTGCAAGGTCAGTGCTTAAAGGTGATATTGAAGCTAGAGAAAATATGTTACTTGGACAGATGTATGCAGGACTTGCTTTTAGCAATGCATCTACAGCACTTGTTCATTCAATGTCAAGACCTTTAGGAGCTTACTATAAAGTTCCTCACGGTATGGCAAATGCAATTTTGCTTACCGAGGTTATGAAATTTAATAGAGCTTCTTGTGCTGAAAAGTTTAAAGTCATAGCAGAAGCTATGGGAGAAAATGTAGAAGGAAAATCTGTAAGAGAGGCAAGCTTAATTGCAGTAGATACTATAAGGTCAATTTTCTTAGATACAGGACTTCCAGTTTCACTTAAAGAAGTTGGTGTAGACAAAAATAATTTTAGGAAGATGGCTGAAGATGCTATGGAAAGTAAAACTACAGCTCTTAATCCTAGAAAACCTACAGTAGAGCAGTTAGTAGAAATATATGAAAAGATATATTAAGGGGGATTTAAAATGGTAATTTTAGAAGATACTGAGTTAGATTTAGAGGTTGATCAAATTAGAGAGTACGATAAAAAGTATAATATGCATTCCTGGAGTGCACAGAAAGAGCTAGAGCCACTTGTAATTACTAAGGCTCAAGGAATTTATTTTTGGGATAGTGATGGAAAAAAGTATTTTGATATGTCCTCCCAATTGGTTAACGTAAATGTGGGACATGGAAATAAAAAGATAATAGAAGCTATAAAAAGACAGGCAGATAAGATGTCATTTATGGGCCCTGGTTATGCTGTAGATGTAAGGGCAAAATTAGCTGCTAGGGTAATAGAAAAAGCACCAGATAATATGTCTAAAGTATTTTTTACATTAGGTGGATCAGATTCTAATGAAAATGCTATAAAAATAGCTAAAATGGTTACTGGAAGATTCAAAATATTTTCAAGATATCGTTCCTACCATGGAGCAAGTTTTGGAGCTGCAAATTTAAGTGGAGAGCCAAGGAGATATACTTGTGAACCTGGAATACCTGGATTTGTCAAGTTCTTTGATCCTTATATTTACAGAGAAAAAATAAGATTTAAAAGTGAAAGGGAAGCTTCAGAATTTTACTTAAGTAAACTTAGAGAACAGCTAATATATGAGGGTACAGACAGTGTAGCAGCTATTGTTGTTGAAAGTATAACTGGCAGCAACGGTGTAATTATACCACCTGAAGGGTATCTCCAAGGTATAAGAAAGTTATGTGATGAGTTTGGAATAATTATGGTTTGTGATGAAGTTATGGCTGGATGGGGAAGAACTGGAGAATGGTTTGCCTGTGACAACTGGGATGTAAAACCAGATATTATTACATTTGCAAAAGGAATTACTTGTGGATATGTGCCTCTTGGAGGAGTAATTGTAAGTGAGAAAATAGCGAAGTTTTTTGATGATAATGTACTTATGTGTGGATTAACATATAATGCACACCCACTAGCTTGTGCCGCAGGATGCGCAACTATAGATGTATATGAAGAAGAAAAACTAGTGGAAAACTCAAAAAAGATGGGAGTCATTTTAGGACAAAAACTAGAGGAGGTAAAGAAAAAACATTCAAGTGTAGGAGATGTTAGATATATAGGATTGTTTTCTGCAGTAGAACTGGTAAAAGATAAAGAAACTAGAGAGGCTTTAGTGCCTTATGGAAAAGATCCAGATGGAATAATGCCAAAAATAGTTGGAATGCTCAAGAAAGCAGGATTTTCAACTTATTCCCATGAGAGCTGCTTAATGATAGCACCTCCACTTATTATAAAGGAAGAAGAATTGGAAGAAGCTATGGACATTTTTGATAAGGTTATGTATTCCATAGATGAATTTGTAGAAAAATTAAAAAATAAGCGTCCCTTTTGTGGAAGAATAGGACACTCAAAAATTAATTAATCACTTATATTATAAATCAATTAGAAAAAATGTAAAGGAGATATTGATTATGAAAGTAAAAGAAATGGAAAAAGTAAGTTGTGATAAAGAAAGAATGAGAGATAAAATCGTTACTTTTAGTAAATTTGGTGCTACTGGACATGGTGGAATAACAAGGTTATCCCTATCAGAAGCAGCCCTTCAGGCAAGAGCAGAATTCTCAAAGAGAATGAAATCACTAGGTGCAGAGATTGTAACAGATGATATGGGAAATATGTATGCTACTTTTAAAGGATTAGAAGACGACCTGCCTCATATTTCAATGGGATCTCACTGTGATTCAGTAGTACAAGGCGGAAATTATGATGGAATTTTAGGTGTAATGACTGCAATGGAAGCAGCTGAAACTATAGTTAGAGAAAATATTCCTCACCGCCATCCAATTACAGTTATGATATGGACTAACGAAGAAGGAGCACGTTTTGATCCTGCAATGATGTCATCTGGAGTTATTACTGGTAAATTTGATAAAGCAAAGATGCTGGCATCAAAGGATCCAGAAGGCGTAACTTTTGGTGAAGCATTGGATGCAAGCGGGTATAAAGGTGATGAAAAGAATAGAATAAACCCTAAAGATTATAAGGCTCTTCTAGAACTGCACATTGAGCAGGGACCAGTACTTGAGACTGCAAAAAAGGATATTGGTGTTGTAGAAGGCGTTGTTGGAATGGTAAATTATGAATTTGAATTTATAGGTCAGGCTGGACATGCAGGAACTGTTCCACAGAAAATGAGAAAAGATGCTCTTTTAGCAGCTTCTGAGGCCATTCAATATCTTCACAAAGAACTTGACAAACTTGATGGCAAGCTAGTTTATACCACTGGAAGAATCAATTGCTCACCAAATGTTCATACAATTATACCAGATCATGTTAAATTTACTTTGGATGCAAGACATCAAGATCCAAAAGTAGTACAGCAAGTAGTTGAAATCATTAAGAACATTCCATCTGAACTTGCAGGCTGTAAGGTTAGCTGCGAGGAATTGTGGGCACGTAAAACTGTCAGCTTCAACAAAGAATTAGTAAATTTGGTTGAAAAAAATGCAAATCTTTATGGATACTCCAATATGAGAATGTACAGCGGTCCTGGACATGATGCTCAATTTGCAGCTGATATGTTACCTGTAACTATGATATTTGTCCCAAGTATTGGTGGACACAGCCATTGTGAAATAGAAAAAACTCCTCTTGATAATTGTTTAAAGGGGGCTAATGTATTACTTCAGACTATATTAGATATCGATAAGATGTAAAAGAATGTGTTTGATTATTGATTTATCAAAAGAAAGAGGGGATTTACGTGGAACAGTTAGTAGAAAAAGAAATATATGAATTGGATGAATCTAATTCATATGTTGCTGAAAGTAAGCTGTACAATGATGATAATGCACCGGTACCAATTAAAGAAAGAACCTGGAATACCTATAATTTCACTGCTCTCTGGATTGGAATGGCTCACTGTATACCTACCTATATGTTAGCAGGAAGTTTAATATCACTGGGGATGAACTGGAAGCAAGCACTATTTACAATTACTCTTGGAAACCTCATAGTTTTGGTACCAATTTTATTGAATGCCCATCCGGGCACTAAATACGGAATTAATTTCCCTGTATTTTCAAGGTTGTCCTTTGGTGTATTTGGCGCAAATATACCTGCAATTTTAAGGGCAGTTGTTGCCTGCGGGTGGTTTGGAATAAATACCTATATAGGAGGAAGTGCATTAAATGTACTGTTTTCAGCTGTAATTCCAGGATGGAAAACCCTTGGAGGAAGTTTTCAAATAGCAGGGCTTAGTTTGCCGTCTGGTATAACATTTATGATATTCTGGTGCCTTGAGATGTTTGTTATATTTAAAGGCATGGAACAGCTTAAAAAATTTGAAAATTGGGCAGCTCCATTTGTTATGGTTTTAGCTTTGATTTTGATGGTTTGGGCAATTAAATCTGCCCATGGCTTTGGGCCACTCTTAAGTTCACCAGGTAAATTGCATACTATGAGTGATTTTATGAAAGTATTCCCTGCTTCACTTACCAGTATGGTAGGATTTTGGGCAACGCTGTCTTTGAATATACCAGATTTCACAAGATATGCAAAAGGTCAGAAAGAACAGTTAATAGGACAATCTTTAGGACTTCCTATAACTATGACAGTATTTTCTGCCATGGGCATAGTAATAACTTCTGCAACTGCAGTTATATATGGTAAAAGTATGTGGAGTCCGGTAGATATAATATCAAAATTCTCAAGTCCTTTTGCAATGCTGATTGGTTTTTTTGGTATAGTAGTTGCTTCTCTTTCGGTTAATATTGCTGCAAACATTGTTTCGCCAGCAAATGATTTTTCAAATATAGCACCGAAACGTATAAGTTTTAAAATGGGAGGGCTTATTACAGGTATTATAGGAATACTCATAATGCCATGGAAGCTTTTGGCAGATCCTAGTGGATATGTGTATACATGGCTTGATACTTATTCTGGAATCCTTGGACCTGTAGCTGCAATAATTATATGTGATTACTGGCTTATAAAAAAGACAAAAGTAAATCTTAAAGATCTGTATCTTACAGAAGGATTGTATACCTATAAGAAAGGTTTCAATCCAAAAGCAATTATTGCACTTGCTTTAGGAATCTTTGCAGCTCTTATAGGTAAAATAGTTCCTAGTTTAAGTGGAATAGTCAATTATGCTTGGTTTGTAGGTTTTGGAGTTTCATTTATTGTTTACTATTTATTGAGTGCAGGATCTAAAGATACAGGCAAAATTACCAGTAAGTCGGAAGAGTTTTAAAGGAGAAAGTTTTTAGATTATTTTATGAGGTGATAAATTATGGATTTGATTATAAAAAACGGAGTTGTAATAATGGCCAGGGATACTTATAAAGCAGACATAGGTATAAAAAATGGGAAAATTGTATCTATAGGAAAAGAAATTGAAGATAATGAAGCAGAAGTAATAGATGCAGAAGGAAAATATGTATTGCCAGGGGCAATAGATGCACATACACATCTTGAAATGCCCTTTGGTGGCACCATATCTGCAGACAGTTATGAGGCAGGTACTAGGGCTGCTGCCTGCGGAGGTACAACTACAGTTTTTGACTTTGCACTGCAGCAAAAAGGTCACGGTATAATTCAAACGGCTAAAGAAAGAGATGAGCTCTGTGCACCGCAGGCTTGTATTGATTATGCTTTTCATGTAGTCATATCTGATTTAAGACCTGAAATTCTAGATGAATTTCAGGATGCAGTAGATTATGGACTACCTAGTTTTAAGGTGTATATGGTTTATAAAAAAGAAGGGCTTATGGCAGATGATGGAGTACTTTGTCAAGTACTTGAAAAGGCTAAAGAAACGGGAGCACTTATTTCAGTACATGCGGAAAATCCAGATTTAATAGACATAAGAACGGAGAAATATCTGAGAGAAGGTAAAACTTCTGCCTGGTATCATTATATGTCGAGACCGGAATTTGTAGAAGCAGAGGCAGACAAGAGGGCAATACACTGGGCTAAATCCTTAAATGCGCCTCTTTATATAGTACATCTTGCAAACAAGGAAGGTATGGAAGAAGTAAAGAAAGCAAAAGATGAAGGATATGAAATATATGCAGAAACTTGTCCTCAATATTTATATTTTACAAATGAAATCTACAAGAGAGAAGACGGGAGAAATTTTGTATGTTCTCCACCAATGAAAGGAAAAGAAAGTTTAGATTCCCTTTGGAAAGGCATAAAAACGGGTGATATTTCTACCATAGCTACAGATCACTGCCCATTTCAAACTTCCGAAAAAGATTGGGGAAAAGACGACTTTACAAAGATACCAAATGGATGTATGGGTATAGAAAACATGTATCCTTATATGTTAAGTGAAGCAAATAAGGGAAGAATTTCCTTCAATAAAGTAGTAGAAGTTTGTTCTACAAATCCTGCAAAAATATTTGGATGTGATGATCAAAAAGGAAGTATTGTAATAGGCAAAGATGCTGATATTGTAATTTATGATCCTAAGAAAGAATTTATAATTTCTAAGCATAATATGCATTCTGATGTAGACTATACCATATGGGAAGGAGTTAAATTGAAAGGATATCCAGTTATGACTTTTTCAAGAGGAAAATTGGTATTTAAAGATGGAGAATTTGTAGGAAAGCCTGGCTGGGGTAAATTCTTAAAGAGAAAGATAAAGAGGTAATTAATAGGAGGATTTAATATGGACAAGAAAGATGATATGAAATTTAGTGAGATGATAGAAGAAGCTTCCAGATGTCTTTTATGCTATGATCCACCTTGCAGTAAAGCATGTCCAGGAGAAAAAAATGCAGCGGATATTATAATGTCTATAAGATTTAAAAATTATAAAGGAGCCTGTCATAAGTTTATGAGCGACTTAGATAAGTCCGGTGAATGTGGAATTGCATGCAATAATAAGATGTATTGCCAGAGAAATTGTATAAGGGGAAAAATAGATAGACCCATAAAGATAAGGATGATACATGAATTACTTCATGAAGAGAGCTTAAAAGTAGGGGAGGTAATTTAAATGAAAGATCTTTCTATAGAATTTTGCGGTATAAAGTGCCAAAATCCATTTTTCTTGTCTTCTTCCGTAGTAAGCAATAATTTTGAAATGTGTGCCAAAGCCCTTAACATGGGTTGGGCTGGTGTGGTATTTAAAACCATAGGTTTTTACGTTGCAGATGAAGTATCTCCTAGATTTGATACAATAGGCAAGGAGAATACTCCCTTTATAGGATTTAAAAATTTGGAACAGATATCGGAGCATTCTTTAGAGTATAATCTGGAATGTATAAGTAAATTAAAGAGGGAATTTAAAGATAAAGTTATTGTAGCATCCATTATGGGAGAAAATGAAGAGCAGTGGACTAAATTAGCAGAGTTAGTTACAAAAGCGGGTGCGGATATAATTGAGTGTAACTTTTCATGTCCCCAGATGGTGGAAGAGTCCATGGGCTCGGATGTAGGTCAAAATCCCGAACTTGTAGAGAAATACTGCAGGGCAGTAAGAAGAGGAACTTTACTTCCCATACTTGCCAAGATGACTCCTAATATAGGAAATATGGTAATCCCTGCGGCAGCTTCCATGCAAGGAGGGGCAGACGGAATAGCTGCTATAAACACTATAAAGAGTATAACTAGAGTTGATCTGGATAAATTTTCACCTTATCCAATAATAAACGGCAAATCAGCGGTATCTGGATATTCAGGAAAGGCAATCAAGCCAATAGCCCTTAGATTTGTAAGTGACCTATCCAGAAGTGAGAAATTAAAAAATGTTCCTATAAGCGGAATAGGTGGAATAGAAACTTGGGAAGATGCAGTAGAATTTTTACTGCTCGGAGCATCTAATATTCAAATTACTACAGCTGTTATGCAGTATGGATATAGGATAATAAGAGATTTAATAAGTGGGTTATCCTATTATATGGAAGACAAAGGATTTGAAAAAGTGGAAGATTTAGTAGGACTTGCAGTTAAAAATGTAGTTAATGCAGATGAACTTGATAGAGATTATATAATTTACCCTGAATTTAGGGACCATAAGTGTGTAGGATGTGGAAGATGTTATATATCCTGCTTTGATGGAGGACATCAAGCTATAAAATGGAATTACGAGTCTAGGAGACCACAGCTTATTGAAGATAAGTGTGAGGGATGTCATTTATGTGCAAATGTATGTCCTACTGGAGATATAATAAGTGGTAAAAAAGTACTTAAAACTGAAAAAAAAGTTAAGCAGTTAGCTTAGAAAATTTATAGGTAATGTTATATTAAACATTACCTGTGAAAGTCATACATATAAGCAAAGCGTTTAATCCTATTATTACGCAGGTTATAATCCATCCTACAGTTTTTGTAAGAGGCTTATTTGCAAAGTGTCCCATAATATCTTTCCGATTGGTTATAAGCAGCATAGGTACTATTGCAAGGGGGAGGGCAAAACTTAGTGCAACCTGGCTTATCACTAAAGCTTTCATTGGATTCATTCCAAGACATATAATAACCATTGCAGGTGTCATAGTTATAAGTCTTCTAACATTAAGTGGTATATTTAAATTTACAAAACCTTTCATAATGGTCTGCCCTGCTAATGTTCCTACTGCAGATGAAGACAATCCAGATGCAATTAAAGCTATGCCGAAAATTCCACTGGATAAGGAACCCACTAGTGGTTCTAGAGATTTATGGGCCTGTTCGATGGAGTCTACAGCTATTCCATTTTTATAAAATACTGCGGCTGAAACTATTACCATTGCTGCATTTACGATAAATGCAATATTCATGGCAATTATTATGTCAATTCTCTCCATTTTTAAATGCCTAAGTTTAACTTTTATGCTATCATTTTTATGATTCCTGCTTTGTACTAATTGAGAATGGAGATATATAACATGAGGCATAACAGTGGCGCCAAGCATACTTACAGCTATTAATACAGCACTTCCATTTGGTAGTATGGGGATAAGGGTATGTATCCCTACAGCTGTCCAGTCGGGTTTAGCTATAAACAATTCCATAGAATAAGCAATGCATATAATAGCTACAAGTGAAGTAATTACTGTTTCTATGATCCTTTGACCGTACTTTTCAAGATATACTATTATATAGGTTATTATTCCAGTAAGAAGGCCTGCGTAAATCATGGGAATTTTAAATAATAGGTATAATCCAAGGGTTCCGCCAAGAAATTCTGCTAAGTCTGTTGCCATGGCAGCAAGTTCGGCACAAACCCATAAAAACCAATTGACTTTTTTTGAAAAAATCATTCCACACATTTCTGGTAGGTTGTGCCCTGTAGCAATCCCTAGTTTTGCAGACATGCATTGGAGGAAGATAGCCATTATATTACTCCACAGGATTACCCATAGAAGGGTATAGTTAAATTGGGAGCCAGCACTTATATTTGTAGCAAAATTTCCCGGATCTATATAAGCCACGCTTACTATAAAAGCAGGCCCTAAAAATTTGGATAATTCACGGCTTTTTCCAAGTATTCCTCGATTACTTTTTTTTAATACATTTAACTCGTTTTCCATATTCTAAACTTACCTTCTTTATAAAAAATTTGTTAGTCTAGGCTAAAGTTGTTTCACTACTGTAAAATATGTAATGCAGGCTAAAAGTGTTACTATAGGGCATAGAAAATAAAGAGGTAGATCAAATTGGTGAATATATGAGTACTTTAAAAAAGCAGGCTAAAAGAAATAAAGATAGAAGCAGCTATATAATTGATGAACACTATTGAATAAAAATTTACAAATATATTGCAAATTGAATATTAGTATGATAAACTAAATAAGTATTAATAATAGTTAATACTTAGATTTGATCGGATGAACAACATATCTCTTTTAGAAATATATTTGTGAATCGTGTTAGATCTTGATTTTTGGAAAAGGAGGTATGTTTAAATGGCAGATAAAACTATAGTTTGCAAAGACTGTGGAGAACAATTTGTATTCACTGAAGGCGAACAAGAATTTTATAAAGAAAAAGGTTTTGAAAATGAGCCTCAGAGATGTCCTGATTGTAGAAGAAAGAGAAAACAACAGAACAACAGAGGATTCAGAAGATAATAAAGTGTTTACTAGAACCCTATAGTTTTATACTATAGGGTTCTTAAGGTTTCTAATAGTTTTTTCTATTATAAGATATGATTATTTGATATTTGAAAGAAAATACCTTTACAAAAAGGGGGATTTGGCAGTGGTACAGAGCCATTTTTTTATTGGTAAAAATAATACATATTATTATATAAAGCAGTATTTACAAATGACTTTAGGGTGCATAATAACAGCCTTTGGGTTTAATTTGTTTCTAAAACCCAATCAAATAGCTTCTGGTGGAATGGTTGGAATATCTCTATTTGTAAAGCAAATATTTAATGTAGAACCTGCCATTACTCAATGGGCTGGAAATATTCCCTTGTTTTTGTTAGGATTAATTTTATTAGGAAAAGAGTATACATTAAGGACTATATATGGTTCTTTAGTTTTACCCTTATTTATACTTTTTACAACGAATCTTCATGCGGTGACATTAAATCCACTATTAGGATGTATATATGGAGGATTACTATCTGGCATAGGACTTGGCCTGGTTTTTAAAAGTGATGGATCTACAGGAGGAACTTCAATAATAGCAAGTATTATCAATAAGTATACCCAATTGAGCATTGGAAATTCTCAAGGACTGATAGACGGCTCTATAGTTATTATTGCCGGGTTTATATTTGGCTCAGATAAGGCGCTTTATGCAATTATATCCATATTTATAATTAGCAAGGCTATTGACCTAGTGCAATTAGGATTTAGTGGGTCAAAAGTTGCATTTGTAGTTTCTGATAAATCGCAAGTAATTAAAAAAGTTATATTGAAAGATTTAAATAGAGGTGTCACGATGCTGTCTGGATTTGGTGGCTATACTGAAGAGGAACGTACAGTTTTAATGGTGGTTATAGACCAGTCAGAATTAAATAGATTTAAAACTTTAATAAAAAACATTGACCCAGATGCATTTATAATTATAAGTGATACTCATGAAGTTTTGGGTCAGGGATTTAAATTATATAGTGGAGTTGAGAACAAAAAAAATAAAAAAATAGTTTGATAAATATAGATTTTCTAAAATACCTCGCTAAGACTTATAGTAAATTATTCTCAAGGTTTATAGTACAAAACTGTAGAAAATATGTAAACTGTAGTATATAATAATTAATAATTAATAGCAATTTTTCATGAATTAATATGTTAAAATAAAAATGGTTATATTATAAATTTTAAGATAGAGGCGAGAAATTTGATAGATATAAAAACTAAAAAAGAAATAGGGTATATGGCTGCAGCGGGTAAGATACTAGCATCGTGTCATAAAGAAGTTAGAAAAATGATTAGGCCAGGTATAACTACTATGGAAATAGATGCTTTTGTGGAGAAATATTTAAAAGAAAATGGGGCAACACCTGAGCAAAAAGGTTATATGGGTTTTCCATATGCTACCTGTGCTTCAGTAAATGATGAAATTTGTCATGGTTTTCCAAGCAACAAACCTTTAAAAGAAGGGGACATTGTAACTATAGACATGGTTGTAAATTTAGATGGATGGTTGGCTGATTCTGCATGGTCCTATGCAGTAGGAAGTATATCCAAAGAAGCCGAGAATCTTATGAAGGTTACAAAGGAATGTCTTTACCGAGGCATAAAGAAAGCTGTTGTTGGAAATAGAATAGGCGATATAGGACACGAAATACAAAGCTATGCAGAGCCACTAGGATATTCAGTAGTGAGAGATTATACAGGGCATGGTATAGGAAAAGTAATGCATGATGATGTAAGCGTACCCCATTATGGTAAGCCAGGAAGAGGACTTAAACTTAGGGATGGTATGGTAATTACTATAGAACCTATGATAGATATAGGTACTTACTCAACAATAGTAGATAGTAATGATTGGACAGCACGTACTGCAGATGGAAGTCTTTCAGCACAGTATGAGCATACTATTGCCATAACGAAAAATGGACCCATGATTTTAACTGATCAGGACAATATTTAATAAACAGAAATACAGCAGCCGTGGATAAGTATCAGCAGTAGGCCGCACTATTCACGCCTGTATATTTTTGGAAATTAAAAATAGTGGGATTTAAATTAATTCACAATTCACAGTTCACAATGCACAATTTTGGTAGATTTTTCTCCGCTAATGCTATGAAAAATCTAAAAACTAAGTATTATGAACTATGTTATGATTTACTATGTATGGTAAATAGAATATATAGGTTGATATAAGAGCCCTTAGGGCTTATTTTTTATGCTTGAACAGCAGCAAAAAGATACAGGCTCAGCATCCTCACTTATAGGAGGATTTGCAATGATTATGGGAAGTATAGGCATATTTATAGTTTCATTTAATTGGTTCAACCAAGTTTTTGTAATAGGAGCTTTAAATGCGTAGTAGGGTTAATTTGTGGACTTGCATGGAAATTGGTCTATAAAAAACCGTATATAAGACATTTTCCTGAAATAGATATGGAACATTATGATGTAGCAAAATAAAGAGATATAGAAACTCTATAAAAATATATTATAGTTGCTGATATAACTATTTGTAAATCAAATCAATGGAGAAGGTTAGATGTGATATCATAAAATTAATTGCAATATTATCTAGAATAAAGGAGGAATATGTTATTATTATGGCAGATTATAAAAAATTGTGGACCAAATTGGGAATAGATTTAGAAAAACATGATAAATTATGTGCAGTACTTCCAGAATTATATGGTGGTGTTTATCTAACTCAAAAAAATAGACCAGAAGGAATGAACTATTTTAATTTTGTAGTAGCTGAAGTGCATGGATTAAGGATACAGGAACTGGACGACTATAAAGCACAAGGTGGAAAAGTAGTAGGAACATTTTGCGTGTTTGTTCCTGATGAAGTTATACTTGCAGCCAAAGCAATAGGGGTAGGCCTTTGTTCAGGATCCCAATTTTGGGTTGAAGATGGCGAAAAGGTTTTACCAAGGAACATATGTCCTTTAATTAAAGCACTTATGGGAGCAAAAGTTGGAGGAACGTGCCCATATTTTCAATCTTGTGACATGCTGATTGGAGAAACAACGTGTGATGGAAAGAAAAAAGCCTGGGAAATATTAAATGACTATGTTCCAGTACATGTTATGGAATTACCACAAATGAAAAGAGAAAAAAATTGTGAGGCTTGGGCAGAAGAAATAAAGGAATTTATGAGTAAGATGGAAGAACTTACTGGTAATAAAATAACTGTAGAGAGTTTAAGACAAGGTATAAAGACAGCAAATGCAAAGAGAAAAGCACTTAAAAGATTATATAATTTGAGAAAATATAAGCCATCTCCAATAAGTGGATTGGATGTTTTGTTGATATCACAAATTGCTTTTTATGATGATCCTGATAGATTTGTGGAAAAATTAAATGAGTTATGTGATGAATTAGATGAAAGAGTTAAAAAAGGTGTGGATGAGGGAAAAAAGAGAATTATGATAACGGGAACTCCAATGGCACTGCCTAACTGGAAACTTCATTCTATTATAGAGGGATTAAATGCACAGGTAGTAGTTGAAGAAACATGCACAGGCACCAGGTACTTTGAAAATGAAGTTTGTGAAGATGGGGAAACTATAGATGATTTAGTAAAGAATTTAGCTGATAGATATATGAAGATAAATTGTGCTTGTTTTACACCAAATACAGGAAGAATTGATGATATAATAAAATATGCAGATGAATATCATGTAGATGGTGTAATTGATTTTAACCTTTCATTTTGTCATACTTATGCAGTAGAACATAAGTATGTAGAAAAATCGTTAAAAGAAAAAAATATACCTGTAATTCAGATAGAAACGGACTATTCCACAGAGGATTCAGGACAGATAAAAACTAGAGTAGAGGCATTTTTAGAGATGATATAAGATAAGCTTTAAATCTAAGATTTTTCGCAGCATAGTTGAGAAAAATCATCATTTAGAGATGGGATAAATTTTACCATAGGGGAGATCTATAGTATGGACAATAAAAGATATTATATACTTTTCCCATCTCATACTGAGGGAATGAAGATGGAAAAGTTATTAAAGGAGAACAAATTAAAATATACAATTGTACCTACACCTAGGGAAATTTCATCCTGCTGTGGAATATCTATAATGTACAGTAAAAAGGATGAAGAAAAAATAAAGGTGTTAGCACAAAATTGCAATGTGAAAACTTTAGGTTTCCATTGTGTAGATAAAAAAATTGTAAATCCTTATTTATAGGTAACTTAACTTTCGCAGTTTAAGAAAATTACGAAGTAACTTTTCAGAGGACAATTGACAGAGGACAGAGGACAATGAAGGTAAGTTTTCCTCCTTACGTCAGAAAACTAATTTATTTTTAAGCTTGTTTTGCTAAAGCAAAACATCGCTTAAGTAGGTATCTAAAATCTATGATTTTCAGATAATTACTTACTAAAAGAGTACCCATGAAAAATGAAAGAACATAAGTTTCTTTTAAATTGAAGATTTTTCGTAGCATAGTGGAGAAAAATCATCCTTCACTGTCCTCTGTCAATTGTCCTCTGTCCTCTCAAAAATATTGTTTCCCAATGTTTTTATATTAAGTCAAAATTTCGTATGTGCAAAAGCTGAGTAGGTAATTATTTTTGATACAAAAGGTGGAATTTTATGATTTACGTAGGTATAGATATAGGTTCCACTGCTTCAAAAGTTTGTGTATATGATAGTAAAATTAAAGAAACATTTGCCCTTCCAACAGGCTGGAGCAGTGTAAAAACTGCTGGCGTCATAAAAGATAGGTTAAAAGAATTGGGGTTAGCAAAAAATAATTGTAAGATAGTAGCCACAGGATACGGAAGAATATCTGTTCCTTATGCTGATAAAACTATAACTGAAATTACCTGTCACGGAAAAGGTGCTTATTATCTTTTAAAAGGCGACTGCACAGTAATTGATATAGGTGGTCAGGATACCAAAATAATTACCATAAAAGATGGTAGGGTTACTAATTTTACTATGAATGACAAATGTGCAGCAGGTACAGGAAGGTTTCTGGAGCTAATGGCTGGCACTTTAGGATTTACCATAGATGAACTTTATGAAAAAGCTAAAAGTGGAAATGGAGTTACTATAAGTTCTATGTGCACTGTATTTGCTGAGTCTGAAATAACAAGTTTAATTGGAAATGGTACAAAAAGAGAAGATATAGCTTTTGGAGTAGTTGATTCTATTACAAGTAAAGTAAAATCTCTATGTCAAAAACATGGAGAAGGATTTAATTATTTTTTAACTGGTGGTTTAAGCCAAAATAAGTATATAATAAATACTCTTTCTAAAAAGTTAAGGTCACCTGTTAAAAGTAATAAATTTGGAAGATATGCTGGTGCTATTGGGGCAGCTCTTTCAGCTTCAAAATTGAAATAGCATGTTGACTTCCACGTAAAACTATGATATCCTAAACACAATAAAAATTTAGAATAGTAAAAGACCTTTAAAACTAGTCCTGTGAGACTGGGAAGGCATATGTAGAATATAAAGTTATTATATTTGTGATATAATAACGCCTTCCATAAAGGAAGGCGTTTTTTATACCTTTAAATTTAGCACGGAGAGGCTGAGAAGGAGGAATTAGTAATGTTAAAAGGAAGACATCTAATAGATATAATGGATTTTTCAAAGGAAGAATTAGATGAAATATTTGAACTTGCAAATGAAATAATTTTAAAAGAAGAGGACTTTTCAAAAGTATGTGATGGAAAGCTTCTGGCAACTTTATTTTATGAACCAAGTACGAGAACTAGGCTTAGTTTTGAATCTGCCATGATTAGGTTGGGTGGAAAGGTAGTAGGATTTTCAGAACCTAATTCAAGTTCCGTTTCGAAGGGTGAGAGTATAGCAGATACAATAAGGGTAGTAGGATCTTATGCAGATATCGTAGCTATGAGACATCCTAAAGAAGGAGCACCTAAGATTGCATCCATGTATTCTCCAGTTCCTGTTATAAACGCAGGAGATGGTGGTCATCAGCATCCAACTCAAACACTTACAGATCTTTTAACCATTAAATCTATAAAAGGAAGATTATCCAATCTAAAAATAGGCTGCTGCGGAGATTTAAAATTTGGAAGAACGGTACACTCGCTTATAAACGCCATGTCAAGATATGAAAACAACAGTTTTACTCTTATATCCCCGGAAGAATTGAAGATACCTGATTATGCAAAAAAGGAATTAGATAAAAAAGGTGTTAGCTACATTGAAACTAAAAATTTAGAAGATGTCATAGGTTCTCTTGACATACTTTATATGACAAGGGTACAGAAAGAAAGATTCTTTAATGAAGAAGACTATATAAGACTTAAAGATATATATATACTAAGTAAAGATAAAATGGCTAAAGCGGGTAAAGATATGATAGTTCTTCATCCACTTCCAAGAGTAAATGAAATTCCATATGAAATAGACAGTGATCCAAGGGCTTGTTATTTTAAGCAAGTTAAATATGGTATGTATGTGAGAATGGCATTGATGATGAAATTACTTGGAATTAGGTAGGGGAGGAAGATAAATATGCTTACAATAAATAGTATAAAAAACGGTATTGTAATTGACCACATAAGAGCAGGGTACGGAATGAAAATATTTAATTACCTGGAACTAAATAAGGCAAAATATTCTGTAGCACTTATAATGAATGCTGCAAGTGAAAAGTTAGGAAGAAAAGATATAATCAAAATAGAAAACAATTTGGAACTAGATTTTACGGTGCTTGGATTTATAGATCCAAATATTACCATTGATGTAATAAAAGATGAAAAAATATATAAGAAGATAAAATTAAAACTGCCAGATAGAATTGAAAATATAATAGAATGCAAAAATCCAAGATGCGTTACTTCTGTAGAAAAAAATATACCTCATATTTTTAATCTAGTAGATGAAAAGACAGGGACCTATAGATGTGAATACTGTGATCAAATGTATGACAATTTATCAAAATATCTTTAAATCAAAGAAAAGTATAGAAAATGGATAAAAAGATTACGTAGGTTGCAGCGTAAAATATGAGTTAAACAAAGAAGGAAGGCTCTTTATGATTATAGATAAATTGTATGATGATGTTGCTAAAAAGGGAAATGTATGTGTGGGATTAGATACTGCCCTCGAGTATATACCAAAACATGTGCTTAATTCACATGAAAATATAGAAGACGCTGTATTTGAATTTAACAAAACTATAATAGACAGCACTTATGATATAGCTGCTTGTTATAAAGTACAAATTGCCTATTATGAAGCACTAGGTATGGAAGGATTCAGGGCCTACAGCAGAACCTTAAAATATATAAGAGATAAAAAGGTTTTAGCAATTGCAGATATCAAAAGAGGAGACATAGCAAAAACAGCAGAAATGTATGCAAAAGCTCATTTTAAAGGTGAATTTGAAAGTGATTTTGTAACTTTAAATCCCTATATGGGATTTGATACATTAGAGCCTTATTTACCTTACTTGGAGAATGACAATAAGGGAATGTTTGTACTCATACGTACGTCAAATAAAGGAGCAGAAGATATACAATATATAGATACTAAAGAAGATAAAAAACTTTACAATGTAGTAGGAGAAAAAGTAAATTCTCTTGGAAAGAAATATTTAGGAAATTGCGGTTACAGTTCTATAGGTGGAGTAATAGGATGTACTCATCAGGAAGAAGGAGCACAGCTTAGACATAATCTAGACAGTGTATTTTTCTTAATACCCGGGTACGGAGCTCAAGGGGGAACAGCACAGGATATTGCTGCTTACCTTAAAAATGGCAACGGCGGCGTAGTGAATTCTTCAAGGGGAATACTTCTAGCCTATAAGAAAAGAGAAAAAGGCGAAAAAAATTATGGAGAATGTGCTAGAGAAGAATCTATTAGAATTAGAGATGACATATTTAAGGCATTTTCAAAGAAATAACCAGTCAGTATGCTGGTCTATTTTTGACTTGTTATTTTCTTTCAAATGCCTTAAAATAGTAAAAAATATTTAGAAATGGAGAAGAAAATACATTGAAAAATGAGTTAAACTATACCACTGAAAAAGTATATAAAAATGAAGAAATAGTTGCAGGCATTTACAGGCTCGAAATTCAGGGAAGATTTAAGGGCAAACCTGGACAGTTTTATATGCTGCGATGTTGGAATTTAGAACCACTGCTTTCAAGGCCTATAAGCATACATTATTTAGATACAAATAAAATAGTTTTCTTATATCAAGTAGTAGGAAAAGGTACTGAAAAGTTAAGCAAATTAAAAAAGGATGATGAAATAAAACTTTTAGGACCTTTGGGGAATGGATTTGATATAGAAAATTTGGGAAGAAAAGTTGCCATTGTGGCAGGAGGTATAGGAGTTGCTCCAATGTTTTATCTTGCCCAAAGCATAAGAAAACAAATTGATGAAAATTGCAAATTAGATCTTTATGTTGGTTTTAGAGATAGTGTATATTCTATAGAACAATTTAAATCTTTTGTAGATACTATTCACATTTCTACAGAAACAGGAAATCAGGGTACAAAAGGTTATGTGACGGATGAATTTAGGCCTGAGCTCTATGATACTGTACTGTGCTGTGGACCGCAAGTTATGATGAAAAAAGTAATAAGTATGTGCATGGAAAAGCAGGTAACTGTATATGTTTCCATGGAAAATCATATGGCCTGTGGAGTAGGAGCTTGCCTTGTATGTACTTGCAGTACCATTAAAGGTAATAAGCGGGCATGTAAAGATGGACCGGTTTTCTTAGGAAGTGACATAATACTGTAATGCTTAAATGTGGAAAAGGAAAGGGAGTTTAACCAATTGATAGATATATGTGGTGTGAATTTTAAAAATCCTGTAATTGCAGCATCAGGAACTTTTGGATTTGGTGAAGAGTACAATCAAATTTATGATATATCAAAATTAGGAGGAATATGTTCTAAAGGACTTACCTTAAAAAAGAAAGAGGGAAATAGCGGCATAAGGAGTTATGAAACTAAAGCAGGCATATTAAATAGTGTAGGACTTCAAAATCCAGGAGTAGAACATTTTATAAATTTTGAACTTCCTAAGATGAAAAAATTTGATACAGTTGTTATAGCCAATATAGGTGGAAGTACAATAGATGACTATGTTGAATCTGTAGAAAAGCTCAGCAGTTCGGAGGTAGACATTATAGAGCTGAACATATCTTGTCCTAATGTAAAAAGTGGGGGTATGGCCTTTGGAATAAAATCCAAAGTAGCCTATGAAATAGTAAGTGCCGTAAGGAAGGTTTGTAGTAAACCACTTATGGTAAAATTGTCTCCTAATGCTGAGAATATTGTAGATATGGCGTATAAATGCTGCGCGGCAGGGGCAGATAGTGTATCTCTTGTAAATACATTTAAGGCTATGGCTGTGGATATTAAAAAAAAGAAGGCAGTGTTTGATAATATAACTGCAGGACTTTCAGGACCAGCAATAAAACCCATTGCCTTAAGAATGGTATATGAAGTTTCAAAAGCTGTAAAAGTTCCTGTAGTTGGAATAGGTGGAATATGCAGCTCTCAAGATGCAATAGAATTTATAATGGCAGGAGCTACTGCTATTCAGGTAGGTACTGCAAACTTTATAAAGCCAGATATATGTTTGGATATAATAGATGGTATAGAGAAGTATATGAAAGATGAAAATATAAAAGATTTAAGTGAAATAAGAGGAATAATTTAGGAGGACAGTTATGGATAGTTTAGTTATAAATACATTGAAAGAAGTAGGAGCACTTTTGGAAGGACATTTTTTACTTTCTTCAGGAAAACACAGTGATAGGTATTGTCAGTGTGCAAAACTTTTACAGTATCCTGACAAGGCAAAAGATGTAATAGCAGTTATTGCAGACAAATTAGAGAATGTTGACTATGATAAAATAGTTGGACCTGCAATGGGGGGAATATTAGTTTCCTATGAACTTGCAAGGCAAACGGGCAAACCAGGAATATTTGCTGAAAGGCAAAATGGAAATATGACTATAAGAAGGGGATTTGAAATAAAAGAAGGGGAAAAAATTATAATTTCCGAAGATGTGGTAACTACAGGAAAATCCTCTGTAGAGGTTGCTAAAGTAATACAGAAATTAGGTGGACAAGTTGCAGGAATATGCTGTATAGTAGATAGAAGAGCAGAAGGTGTTAAAATAGAGTATCCAATATACAGTGCAGTAAAACTTGATATAAACACTTACGATAAAGAAGAATGTCCTATGTGTAAGCAGGGACAGGAATATGTAAAGCCGGGGAGTAGAGTATTTAAATAAGGGAAAAAATCAATTCACAATGTACGATGCACAATTCACAATTAAAGGTGATTTTCTGTTATCATAGAAAATCTAAAAATTTAATGTCTATTTACTTAGCTTTTAGATTTTTCACAGCATTAGCGGAGAAAAATCCACAGAAATTGTGAACTGTAAATTGTGAATTGCTTACTTAAAAACAAGCCTATTCCTTTAGCGCATTAATTGTGTTTTTAGAAATAGGTTTGTTTAAGTGAATAGCCTAAATTTGCCTTCCACAATTTTATAGAGTTTTACAAAAAATTATTACTATTTATAAGCTTTTTGAGGTATAATAAATAAAGAATTCCTACAATATTATTTATTGTGTATATGAAAAATTGTTGTAATTTTTTGTTGCGTATAATTTTATACGATGGATAATCCTTTGGAAATATTAGTTAGGAAATCACCACTTTTTATAATTGGTGATATTTCACTTTCCATAGTTATTAATACTAAGTAGAGGAGGAGTTTTTTAGTGGGTAAACCAAGTATTTTTAGCAAAGAATATCAAAAGAAGATGCAGCGACATAAAAGAAATAAAGTTATACTTATTGTAGCGTGTTTGATGGCAGTAGTGTTAGTTGTAATTTATATACGGGGAGCATTTAAAGATGTAGTGAAGGAAACAAGTAAAGTAAAGAATAATATTGTTTCTGAAAACAAACAGACAAAGAATAATGCAGTTAGCCAAAAATTACCTCAATCCAGTACTAAAGCTAAAACTAAGGATGCAGCAAGTGAGAACTCATATAAAATTAAATTAAGTAGTGGAAAAGATGTAAATTTAGTATATCAAGTTAAAGGTAATGACAAAATATTTAAGTCAGATAGTAGTGGTACATATGATGCAAGTCCATCAGGTAAGAATGCAGTTTTATTTGATGATAAATCACAGAATATATTTTTAGTGGATACAAATGGAAACAAACAAGATATAACAAATCTACAGTATGTGTCTACTACGGGAACTGTAATAACAAAAGATTCTCAATTAGCTAATAATCCACAGTATATATGGTGTTCTTCACCTAAATTTATAGACGACAATAACATTGCCTATGTAAGTCAGCTGCCATGGATTGGAAAAACCACAAAATATGTATGGATAGAAAGTTTACAGAATAAAAATCATGTTATGGTTCAGAATGTAGAAGGTGAAGATATAAAATTTCAAGGAGTAAGCGAAAAGGGACTTACGACGATTGTAGATGGTAGAACTGTGTATTTAACGGCATCAGGTTCTGTTACCCAGTAGAAGGAACAATCTTCTACTGGTTATTTTTGCAATGAAGTATATAATAAATTTGGAGGAATTATGGATATAGGATTGTCATCAGCTAGCTTTTATCCAAATGTAAATACGGAAGATAGTATAGCTTTGATGAAAAATTTAGGATTCAATTTAGGAGAAATATTTTTAAACAGTATGAGTGAATATGGTGAGGATTTTGGAAACATACTCTTAGAACAGAAGTTGAAGAACAATTTTACAATAAATTCTGTTCATGCTTTTTCTTCTTCTTTTGAACCCAATCTATTTGATGAGTATAAAAGAAGAAGAGAGGATGCATTCTTACAATTTAAACAAGTTTGTAAAATAGCTAGAAAAGTTGGAGCTAAGTGTTATACATTTCATGGAATGAAGCATAAAAAACTTTATAATGTAATTGACTATGACTTGGTTTTTGATGTTTATGATAAACTATTATATACAGCAGGAAAAGAGGGTATAAAGTTATGTCAGGAAAATGTATTTTGGTGTATGTCAGGAAATATTGATTTTTTATATACACTCAGAGAAAAATATGAGGGATCTCTATACTTTACATTGGACATAAAGCAAGCCTATAGAGCAGGAAAGTTACCTGAAGAATACATAGATGTTATGTCAGGAGCTATAGAAAATTTACATATAAACGATAGAAATTCAATAAGTTCATGCTTACTTCCAGGCAAGGGTGATATAAATTATAAAAAGTTATTTTGTAAGCTGCGGGAAGTAAATTATAATAAGGTCGGTATAATTGAAGTGTACAATGACAATTATAAAAAATATGATGAATTGAAAATCTCTAAAGATTATATTGAAAAGTGTTTGTAAAAATTAAGAAAAGCTATAAATTTTGAGATTTTTGGTATATAATTATAATACTAAATTTAACTTCTAATGATAAGAAATATATAGAATAAAACCGTAAATTTAATTTTTATAGTATAGTTACTGTACACATACCAAAACTGCAATTCGTAATTTGAAATTAAAAAAATTTCTTAACGAATTATGTGACTTTAGGGAATTTCAAAGTTTAATATTTATACAAATTATACAAAAAATTTGGATATTTAATGTATAATTTGTATATTACAAAGTGTAGATACTAAAATATTAGTTGAATTTTATGTTGTAATTATATAAAATATCAATATTAGGTTTTACAATTTAGGCAGTAAACAAAGGCAATGATCGCATCATATAGGAATGTTTATAAATATATGGTATAATAGCATAGTTGATATAAGCATGCATAGTAATTAGTAGGAGGAATTTTATAAATGAACGTTAAGAAGGAAAAGATAGAAGAAAATGTTGTAAAATTAGAAATAACTGTAGAAGCAGAGAAGTTTAATGGATCTATGAAAAAAGCATTTGCTAAAAATGCAAAAAAGTTCAATATACCTGGCTTTAGAAAGGGTAAAGCCCCTATGAATATAATAAAGAAGTACTATGGCGAAGGGGTATTTTATGAAGATGCAATAAATTTCTGCTGTGATGATACATATCCACAAGCCATTAAGGAAAATGATATAAAACCAGTAGATTATCCTGAAATTGATATAGTACAAATAGGAGAAGGAAAGGAATTCATATATACTGCAAAAATAACTGTATTTCCTGAAGTTAAACTTGGAGAGTATAAGGACTTAGAAGTTAAGAAAAATACATATGACGTAAAGGATGAAGAAGTAGAAGCAGAATTAAAGACAATGCAGCAAAAGAATGCTAGAATAGAAACAAAAGAAAGTGGAAGTATAGAAAAGGGAAATATTGCAGTAATAGATTTTGATGGATTTGTAGATGACAAAAAGTTTGAAGGGGGAGCAGGAAAGGATTATCAGTTAGAAATCGGATCCGGTACTTTCATAGATAATTTTGAAGATCAGTTGATAGGACTTAATGCTGGTGATTCAAAAGATGTTCATGTTACATTTCCTAAAGAATATGGAAGAGAAGAGTTAAATGGTAAAGAAGCTGTATTTAAAGTTACCGTTAAAGAAATAAAGATTAAAGAACTGCCTGAATTAGATGACGAATTTGCTAAAGATATATCAGAATTTGATACTTTAGATGAAGTAAAAGAAGATATAAAGAATAAGAAAAAAGAAGCAAATGAGCTTAGGAGTAAAAGAGAATTTGAAGAAGAAGTTTTAAATAAAGCTTGCTCAAATGCAGAAATCAATATACCAGAAGTTATGATAAAAAAAGAAGTAGATATTATGCTTAGAGATTTAGAATTGAGATTAAAATATCAGGGATTAGATCTTGAGACATATTACAAGTATACAAATAATACTGAAGAAAAAGTAAGAGAATATATGAAAGAATCAGCAGAAAAAAGAGTAAGGACAGATCTAGTAATTGGTGAAATAGCAAAAGTAGAAAAGATAGAAGCTACTGATGATGAACTTATGGAAAGAGCAAGAGAAATGGCTGGGCAATATGGTAATAAGGAAACAGAAAAAACTGCAAAACTAATTTTTAATAACCAAAAATCATATCTAGATACAGATGTGGTTAATGAAAAAGTTATAAAAATGTTAGTAGATAGTAGTAAAGCAACAGCATAGATATATACTAAGATTAATTGCCAGTAGCTTTTCTGGCAATTAATTTAAAATAAAAAAGTTCAATAGTGTTCATTCTTATAAGGTTGATATAAATTAATTACCTTAAATGGTTATATAAGAGGAGGAGAGTTTATGAGTTTAGTACCAGTAGTTGTAGAACAAACAAGTAGAGGGGAAAGGTCTTATGATATTTATTCTAGGCTTTTAAAAGATAGAATAGTAATGCTCAGTGAAGAGGTTAATGATGTTTCAGCTAGTCTGGTAGTAGCACAGTTATTATTTCTAGAAGCTGAAGACCCTGACAAGGACATATATCTTTATATAAATAGTCCAGGTGGATCAATAACCTCAGGAATGGCAATTTATGATACAATGCAGTATATAAAGTCAGATGTATCTACTATATGTATAGGTATGGGAGCTTCCATGGGCGCATTTTTACTTACAGCTGGTGCAAAGGGAAAGAGATTTGCACTTCCAAATGCAGAGATAATGATACATCAACCACTTGGAGGATTCCAGGGTCAGGCAACTGATATTGGAATTCATGCAAAAAGAATATTAGACATAAAGAAAAAGTTGAATACTATAATAAGTGAAAGAACAGGGCAGCCCCTAGAAAAAGTTGAAAAAGACACTGAGAGAGATAACTTTATGACAGCAGAAGAAGCAAAAGAATACGGATTGATAGATGAAGTTATTACCAAAAAGAAATAACCCTTAGTGAGGTGTGGAAATGGCCAAAAACGATGAAAAAAAACAACTTAAATGCTCATTCTGCGGTAAAACACAAGATCAAGTTAGAAGATTAATTGCAGGACCAGGTGTATATATCTGTGATGAATGTATAGAATTGTGTTCTGAAATAATAAGTGACGAATTTGAAGAAGATGTTCAAATAGATATGAATTCTATACCTAAACCTGTAGAAATAAAAGATTACCTTGATCAATATGTAATAGGTCAGGAAGATGCAAAAAAATCACTGTCAGTAGCAGTGTATAATCATTATAAGAGAATAAATTCAAATAACCAAAATGATGATGTGGAACTTCAAAAAAGTAATATATTATTACTTGGTCCTACAGGGTCAGGAAAAACATTGTTAGCTCAAACTTTAGCAAAATTTTTAAATGTACCTTTTGCCATTGCAGATGCTACTACCTTAACAGAAGCTGGCTATGTAGGCGAAGACGTAGAAAATATATTGTTAAAGCTCATACAAAACGCAGACTACGATATAGAAAGAGCTGAACATGGAATAGTATATATAGATGAGATAGATAAAATAGCAAGAAAATCAGAAAATCCATCTATAACTAGGGATGTTTCAGGAGAAGGTGTACAGCAGGCACTGTTAAAGATATTAGAAGGTACAGTAGCTTCAGTGCCGCCTCAGGGTGGTAGGAAACACCCACATCAAGAATTTATTCAGATAAATACTACAAATATATTATTCATATGCGGCGGAGCTTTTGATGGTATAGACAATATAATAGAACGTAGGACTAGGGTAAGCACTTTAGGTTTTGGTGCAGAAATACAATCTAAAAAGGAAAAGGACATAGGAAAACTTTTAAAAGATATAATGCCTGGAGATCTTCTAAAGTTTGGACTTATACCAGAATTTGTAGGTAGAATTCCTATTATAGTAACTTTGGAGGCATTAGACAGGAACGCTCTTGTAAGAATATTAAAAGAACCTAAAAATGCTCTGGTTAAACAGTATAAAAAACTCTTTGAATTTGATGATGTAGAACTTGAATTTAAAGAGGATTCATTGGAAGCTATATCAGATGAAGCATTAAAGAGAAATACAGGAGCTAGAGGACTTAGAGCTATTATAGAGGAAACTATGAAGGATGTAATGTTTGATATACCTTCAAAAGAGGAAATAGCTAAAGTAATAATTGATAAAAATGCAGTGAAGACAAAGAAGCCAGAACTTATAGAGGCAGAGAATGGAAAAAGGACACCTATTAAATTGAAAAAGTCAAGAACACGAAAAGGGCCTGAAACTGCATAGGTTATTAAAAAGAGAGTACTGGTTTTGGTACTCTCTTTTAAATAAATAGCTAAGTATATAAAACGGTGACATATGAATTTAAACTATTTAAAGTGAGGAGAGAAAGATGGATAAAAACTTAAAAGTTCTTCCTCTAATTCCATTGAGGGGTATCACTGTATTTCCATATATGGTTTTACATTTTGACGTAGGTAGGAAAAAATCTATACTTGCATTAGAAGAAGCTATGCTTGTAGATCAAAAAATATTTTTAATTGCTCAAAAAGAAGCTAAAATTGAAGAACCAGATGAAGAAGATATATTTAAGGTAGGCACTATTTGTAATATAAAACAGATATTAAAGTTGCCAGGAGATACAGTTAGAGTACTTGTAGAAGGTGAAACAAGGGGAGAATTAAAAAGATGTATAAGTAAAGATCCTTTTTTAAAAGTAGAAGTGGAGATTTTGGAAGACGAAGAAGAATGTAACGACAATAAAAATTGTGAAGCCCTTGCCCGTACTGTTAAAGATAAATTTGATGAATACATAAAATTATCTGGAAATATACCAGTAGAAACTATAATAACGTTAGATGAATTAAATAATTGGGGAAGATTAGCTGATATTGTAAGTTCCTATTTAATGCTAAAACAAGAAAAGAGACAGGAAATTCTGGAATGTTATGACATAGAAGAAAGGCTTAAAAAGCTTTTAGGTGTACTTGTAAATGAAATAGAAATTTTAAAGTTAGAAAGAAAAATAGGAGTAAAAGTAAAAAATAAAATAGATAAAGTTCAAAAAGAATATTATTTAAGGGAACAGCTAAAGGCAATACAAGAAGAACTTGGAGAAGATGATGAAGATAAAAAAGAAATAAAAAGGTATAAAAATAAAATAAGTAAGGCAAAACTTCCTAAGGATGTTAAAGATAAGGCATTGTATGAATTAGATAGATTGAAAAATACAGGTACTTATTCTGCAGAAGGAGGAGTAATAAGGACTTATCTGGATTGGATACTAGATTTACCGTGGAATACTCAGACTAAAGACAATTTAAATATAAAGACTGCTAGAGAAATACTTGAAAAAGAGCATTATGGATTAAAAGATGTCAAGGATAGAATAATTGAGTATTTGGCAGTAAAAAAAATGAGTAAGTCACTTAAAGGTCCCATACTCTGTCTTGTAGGTCCTCCAGGAGTTGGAAAAACTTCTATTGCAAAGTCCATAGCACATGCTTTAAACAGAAATTTTGTAAGGATGTCGCTTGGAGGGGTAAGGGATGAAGCTGAGATAAGAGGACATAGGAAGACCTATGTAGGAGCTATTCCAGGAAGAATAATATATGGAATAAAACAGGCCGGATCTAAAAATCCCCTATTTTTATTGGATGAAATAGATAAGATGAGTGGGGATTTTAGAGGAGATCCTGCAAATGCTCTTTTGGAAGTATTGGATAGTGAACAAAACAGTACATTTAGAGATCATTACATTGAGTTAGATTTTGATTTGTCAAATGTAATGTTTATAACTACTGCTAATACCCTTGAAACTGTCCCAAGACCACTTTTTGATAGAATGGAAGTAATAGAGGTATCTGGGTATACTAGTGAAGAAAAACTCCATATATGCAAAGAATATCTTATACCTAAACAGTTAAAAGAAAATGGAGTAGTGGATGATAAAATTGTTTTTTCAGATTCAGCTATATACAAGCTAATAGATAATTATACTAGGGAATCAGGAGTTAGGAGTCTGGAGAGAAAAGTTGCATCTATTATAAGAAAAGCAATAGCAGAAATTATGGAAAAAGATAAAAAAAGCATAAATGTCACTGTAACTAAAGTAAAATCTTATCTTGGAGCTGAGATATTTACTTATGATAAGGTAGATAAGGAAGATAAAGTGGGAGTAGTTACTGGAATGGCATGGACAGGATACGGAGGAGACACTCTTCCTATAGAAGTAAGCGTAATGCCTGGAAATGGTAAGCTGCAATTAACAGGCCAACTTGGTGATGTGATGAAAGAATCAGCTAAAACTGGGTACAGTTATATAAGGGCTAATTCTCACAAATATGGAATAGAAAGTGGATTTTATAAAAACTATGACGTGCATATACACGTTCCGGAAGGTGCAGTACCAAAAGATGGACCTTCTGCAGGAGTTACTATGGTTACTGCAATGATATCTGCACTTAATAAAAATAAAGTAAAGCACAATGTGGCTATGACTGGAGAGATAACTCTAACAGGTAAGGTTTTACCTATAGGTGGATTAAAAGAAAAGAGCCTTGCAGCGTATAGGGCAGGTATAGATACGGTTATAATACCTAGGGAAAATGAAAAGGACCTTTTGAAAATTCCAAAGACAGTTAAAAGTAAATTGAAATATATACTTGCAGATAATATAGACACTGTACTTGAAAATTCAATCTTAAACGATAATTAGGTGGGGTATTATTTATGGAAATAAAACAGTCAGAATTTATAATTTCAGCAGTAAGTCCTAGGCAATATCCTGTGGATAATAGGATTGAAATAGCTTTTGTGGGGAGGTCTAATGTAGGAAAATCTTCTCTTATAAATGCTTTAACAAATAGAAAAAAGTTAGTTAAGGTCAGTGCTACACCTGGGAAAACCAGGCAAATAAATTTTTTCTTAATAAATAATGACTTTTATCTTGTAGATTTACCAGGATATGGTTATGCGAAAGTTTCCAAGAAAGAAAAAGAAAGCTGGGGCAGGGTAATAGAAAGTTATTTAAATAATAGACAACAATTAAAAAGGATAGTACTTATTTTAGATTGCAGGCATAAACCAACAGCTGATGACATAACTATGTATAAGTGGATTAAGCACTATGACTATGATATTGCTATTGTAGCTACTAAAATTGATAAAGTGTCTAAAAATCAATTGTATAAAAATTTAGAAATTATAAGAGATACTTTAGGAATGAATAGGGAAGATGAGATTTTAACTTTTTCTGCAGTAAATAAACAAGGAAAAGATAAAGTTTTGGAAGTTTTGGACTCTACAATAAACTCCTATTAATGATTAAAATATTAGTGCAGAATTCATAAAATCAAATTTAGGCTAAGCCAAGCAAATAATAGCAAGGAGAAATCAGTTATGTTTAAATTAGATATTATAAAGGATGTCCTTGTATTTTCAATCGTGTATGTACCACCATTTTTAGTATTTTCAAAGTTTTGGAGAGACAAGAAAAAGAGTAATTTACTATTAGTGTTAATTGGTATAGCTTATGTAATTACCTGTATATTTACGGAAAATCTTATCCCTTTCATATTTGTACTTTTAAATATGAGATATTTAAAACATAGGGATGGACCCTATGAATTTGATATAAGAAGATTTAATTTTTTTAACGCTATAGTATCAGTGGTGGCCTTTTATTTGATAGCTATAGGTATATCTATAATTGAAACTATTATACTTTCTAATTTCAGAGTCGAATTAAAACAGCAGGAAATAGTTACACATATGGCAAATATGCCCTTAAATAAATTTTTGATAATGATACCTGTAATTATAATATTTGCACCTATACTTGAGGAATTTGTATTTAGGTGGCTTTTATTTGAAAAAATATTTACTAAAAGAATGGGAATATATCTGGCTGCACTTTTGAGTAGTTTAATATTTGCGGTAATTCATTTTAGTTTGAATGCATTTCCTATAATATTTTGGATTGGTATTTATAACTGCTATTTAATAAATAAAAAGGGATACTGGTATGCAGTGTTCAACCATTGTGCATTTAATTCAGTAACAGTGGCAGCACTTTTACTGCAAAAACTTAGTATGATGTAATAATATAAAAAGGGGCTGTTTAAAGCAATCTAAAAAATTACTATTGCAACAGCCTTTTTTTAAAGAAGAAAATTAAAAAAATGTAATTTAATTATTTTTTATCTTTGTTATTATTGGAATCCATAAAACTATTCAATATTTTAGCTGCATCTGGAGAGTTCTGAAGTTGTCTTACTGCATCTAATATTTCATTTTTTCCGATGCTATTGCCTTCCGTTTGAGACAATCGTTTTTCCAATTCTGCAAGTTGAGAGTTTATATTGGACTGATTAAACTCAGGTACACTATTTTTCTTGGAAGTATCCCCTAAATTTAGATTGCTCAACATTGAACTTAATTGGTCATTGGAAGAATTCCTAGAATTACCACCCAGAGCAGATATTAGTGAGATAAGTTGAGTTATATCTATATTATTTAGAATATCACCTAAATTGAAACCAGTATTGTAATTTTTATGATGGTGCTTTGACATCATATTCACCCCTTATTTTTAAGTAAATGGATTTGTATTTATATAAATTAAGCATAATTAATTTATAGTATATATTATTCATAGGTAAAAAATTTGATACTAAAATTTTGCTAAAAAGTGACGATATAAACTACTATGATACTACTATAAATATACTGGGGGTAAGGACTATGTCTAAAATTTCCAATTTGTTAGAAATTATAATAATGCTGCAGTATAAAGGTTTAACTACTGCAGCAGAATTATCTGAAATTTTGGAAGTCGATAAGAAAACTATATATAGATACATAAGAAATTTAAATGAAGCTTGCATACCTATATATACAAAAAAAGGAAGAAATGGAGGATTTTATATAGACGAAAACTTTTATATAAAACCTTCTAATTTAAGCGAAAATGAACTAAAATCTCTTCTTATGGCTCAAGAGATACTTACAGCAAAAAATGGTTTTATGTATGAAAAGGATTTAAAAAATGCGATTTTTAAGATAAAGAGCGTAAATGTAAATAAAAATGAGGATTTAAATGAAATAAACAGTAATAAGAATTTCTCGATAAATTACGCGGGGAGTATGGAAAATTTAGAAGATAAGATATCTAAGATAAATTATTCTATGAGCAGGGGGAGAAGTTTAAGCATAAATTATTTTTCAGTAAATAAAAATAATTTAACTATGAGAAAGGTAGATCCTTACGACTTGATATTTAAAGAAGGTGATTGGCATATAATAGGATATTGCCATATGAAAGGTGATGTATGTAGTTTTAAGTTAAATAGAATAAAAAATTTGAAAATTAGTAATGATATATATATGAAACCTCACACATTTTCACTAAAAGAATATTTGGACAAGAATTGGGGTATATTTACGGGTGATAAAATAAAGGTAGTAGTAAAATTTAGCCAAAGAAAAGCTGCTTTTATAAAAGATACCATGTGGCATATACATCAGCATATAGACGAGCTTGAATGCGGAAGTATACTTTTTACTATATACTTGAATGAAGTGGAAGATATTAAAAAATGGGTACTGAGCTTTGGAAAAGATGCGGAAGTAATTGAACCTATAGAGCTTAGAGAAGATATAAAGAGAGAATTAGAAGAATTATATAAAAAATATTAAAAATTTTAATTTTTATGAATAATTTGTTTAGAATGGGACAATATAATAAATGTATTAGGAGATTTTAATCTCCTAGCATCAAGTAATAAAAAATGTTATTTGATGTAATAACCCCCCATCCCCCTTGGGACCGCGCGAACGGTCCCTTTTTTATTTAGCTTTGTACATAGATGAAATTTTAAAATGATATTTTTTCTCACTACTTTCATCCGGTACGAGAACTAAGTTTAGTGTATAATTTTTTACCATATCGGTATCTGTGTTAGAGATGGCTTTAAAATTTAATGTCCAGGATAACTCAGAAGTATTTCCATTTGCATCACATTTATTTTCCATGAACAGAGCATCTTGAAATACATAAGAGTTATTTTCACCTGACATATTACCTATTAGAGACATATTTTCATTGGATATGTTAGAATAAAATATATCTTTAGGTTTGTATGATTCACTTTGAGGAAGTCCCTGGATTAATTTAATAAATGTGCATATGGTATCTTTTCCCATAAAAGTACTGTCACTCTCACAATTATAATTTTTAAATTTGTAGTTTAAAAAAATGTAATTTGAAAGTATCATATTGTCTCCCTGGAAATTGCCAGATATTACTTTTGGCGTCTTGTTGTTTTTGCAGTCCATAAATCCCAATATATTGTTATAATTTGAAAATATATTATCAAATTTGTTATCATTGAATGTAAAAACACGTTGAACTGGTTTATTTGCTATGGAACCTTGTACAAATATTTGAGGGATTTTATTTCTGGATACATCCATAAGAATTACTCTAATGGGCCAATAAGGGGAATAATTCTCAATTATAGGAGAATTCCTATCTGTTTGAAAATTAAAGGTCTTGTCACCAATTGTTACTTTCATTGAATACTTATTTTCATTACGCACAATAGATAATATATCGTCTTTCCCATCACCGTTGAAATCTGCTTTAATTTTTTTATTATTTGAAATAGTGTTAAATGAAGGAGAGGAATTTCTGGATACCAAAAAAATTACAGCTACTAATATAAATATCAATAATAATATAAAAAAGCAGATATATCTTTTCTTTAGAAATATTACCTTAAATTTCATAAATTTCACCTCCACTTAATTATATGAATGTATTATATATTTAATTATTATGTACAAAATAAATTTATAGAAAGTGAGCCTAAATTATATTTAAGGGAGATGATAGAATTTATGCTTAATAGGAATAAAACAATTTCATTTTTATTAATGACAATATTGTTGTTTAATTTATCTGCATGCGGTAAAAATACAGAAACACTCAAAAAAAATAAGCAGATAAATATATATGTAGGTGTAAAGGATAAAGAATCTTTAAATATAATAAAAATTTTAACAGATGAATACAAGAAGAAAAATACTAAAACAAAGGTAAATATAAATAATGCAATAGGGGAAAAAGTAGATGAAAATGTAAGTGAATCCAGTGATATAGATATTGTAATTGCTTCCAGAAACGACATGCTAAAATTAGTGAGAAAAGGACTTTTAGCTGATATGGAAAATATATATAAGCAAAATAACTTAACGGATAAATACTATACGGCAGTAAAATCTTATGGAAGATTTAATGACAGATATTATGGAATTGCTATAATACCGTATACTATAGAAATACTCTGTAATAAAAGTGCCTTTGATAAATTAGGTCTAAAAATACCAAATAATATAGATGAGTTTAATGCTGCTTTGAAGTCTTTAAACTCTACATCAATGAGAGTACCTGTAGTCCTTAATGAAGGCATGGATATCAACAATACTCTATTTTCTATTATATCAAGCAATACAATTACAATGAAAAAACTTGAAAATATATATGACAGCGGTTCTTCTGCATATAAAAAATTAACTGAAGTTCAAAAAAATTTTGATATACTAAATGATCTCGTTAAAAATGGATCTATAAACAAAGATACTTTTGAAATAGGAAATGAATCCAGTTTAAAAAAGTTTGACAAAGGAGACATTCCAATACTCATAACATCTTCATATTATATAAGCAGTTTAAAAAGTGCAGATATAAAATGCTTTGAATACTATAATCCAAATTCTAAAAATCAATTAAAAGTTCCTATTATGGCAGATGCTATAATGAGTGTTCTTATAAGCAGTAAGAATACAGAAGAGACAAACGAATTCATAAAGTTTGCATTTGGAAAGGATACTCAAAAAAAATTAAGTGAGAAAGGTTTTGTAACAGGATTTAAAAGCTCAGATATTTCAAAAGATGGTATAAAAAAGTGTGTAATAACTCACTTAGAAAACAGCACGGAAGACAATATAGCATTTATATATAATGTACCAGAAAGTTTTAAAAATAATATATCAAGTAAAGTTGACAGCATACTTTCTGGAAAATACACTAAAAATGAGTGGAATGAAGTAGTGGATGAGTCCTCTTAAAAATAGGCAGTTATCTTCATTATGAAAGATAGCTGCCTTAGGTTTTTGATGCTTATGAGCATCATTCTTGAGAATTGTTTTGGCAATCTTTACATATGCCGTAAAAATAGACCTGGTTACTCAATACTTCATAGTCAACACAATCCTTAATCTTATCATTTAAATTAGCAAAACAAATTCCTTCTACGTCATCTACTTTCTCGCAAACTATACACTGTATATGAGAATGAGGATGAACATTTCCATCATATCTAAAGTTACTTTCTCCTATATTGATTTCCTGTACTAGATTTACGTCAACTAAAGTTTTTAAAGCTTTATAAACAGTTGCCAGGCTCATAGTAGGATATTCTGTTTGAAGGGCTTTATATATGGTTTCAGCTGAAGGATGCTCCTTAGTAGATTGTAAATACTTATATACAGCAATACGCTGTGGGGTAAGTTTTAGTTTTTTTTCTCTAAAAATAGAAGTTAAATTATCCATATACACCATCCTTATTCTATAATCCATTATACTATATAATAAAAATTATTAGTTGTCAAAAATAATTTTATAGTAATTATTAAAATAAATGTTAAATATTTATATAAATTTATTTTTACGTTTATACTGAAGTTTGTATATTTTATTTAAATATTATATAATAACTTAGGGTAAGCTAGTATGCATTATTGGCTTTACGCAGGAGGGTAAAAGTCATGAATATTTACTTTGTAAGACATGGACAAACAAGTGCAAATAATAATAAGTATTACTATGGAAGGCTTGATGTATCCTTAAATGAAAAAGGTTTAAGTCAGGCTAAAGGCATAAAAAAACTTTTAAGTAATATAGAGTTTGATGATGTTTATGTAAGCGATAGAAAAAGAGCATCTCAAACAGCTCAAATAATTCTAGAAGATAATTTTGAAAAAATTAACATAGATGAAAGATTAAATGAAATGAATCTTGGGAAATTTGAAGGTAAAAATTATAAAGAAATAATGAAAATTTATCCCGAAGAATGGAAAAAATGGAGTGATGATTGGAAAAATGTATCACCACCTGAAGGCGAAAGATATGTTGAATTTTATTCCAGGGTAAAGAGCTTTATGGATGATATTTTAAAATTAAATAAGGATAATATTTTGATAGTCACTCATAGTGGTGTTATAAGGTCAGTTTATTGTTATGTTTTAAATGGTATACTGGATTTTTTCTGGAAATTTGCTTCAAAAAATGGAGATATTACTCTGATTAAATATGAATATAGTAATTTGTATATAGATAGCATAACTCACGTTAATACTTAACATTGATTGCAGTTTTATATATAAATCATACTAGGAGGTTAATATGAAAAATTTTATAAGTGATTTTTTTTTAATGGTTCAATTTTTAACTAGAATTCCGGTGAATAAAAGTTTACCTTGTGAAAAGGAAAATTTTAGAAGAGGAACTATTTTTATGCCAATTATAGGGCTATTAGTAGGGGGAATTCAATGGATAGTATATAAGCTATGTGAAATGGTACTCCCTGTAAATGTATGTGTTGCTATTATACTTTTACTTGGTATAATGATTACAGGTGCAATGCATTTAGATGGACTTGCAGATATGAGCGATGGATTTTTTGCTTTTAAGGGTAATGATAAAATAATAGATATAATGAAAGATAGTAGGATAGGAAGTTATGCTTGCGCTACTATGATTATGGATATACTCTTAAAATATAGTCTCCTTTCTTTTATAGCACCTAGATTTTCTTTTATAATAATAGCTGCACCTGTTATAGGTAGATTTTCAATAGTATTTATAGCCTTTATAGGTAAAACGGCTAAAAAAACAGGAACAGGAAACTTTTTTATAGGAAATATAGGAAAACTTCAGCTGTTTTTGGCAGCGGTTATAACTATTGCTATTTTGATATTTGTAACAGGTATGAACCCAAGATATGTTATTATAATGCTGTTAGCAGCTTTGATTATGTCATCTTTGATAAATTTATATTGCAACAAAAAAATTGGGGGTCTTACAGGAGACTTGTTTGGGGCAGATAATGAAATGGTAGAAATACTTACTATGATCATAGCCGCTGTTATAGTCACTTAGTGTCTATAAAAATGATTTGCAATAGCAAAATGGAGGATAAATATGGGAAAGATAACCTTGATAACAGGAGGTAGTAGAAGTGGAAAAAGTACTTTTGCAGAAAAAATCCTTGAAAAGGAAGATGATGTACTTTATATAGCAACTGCTGTAGTTACGGACAGTGAAATGGAAAAGAGAATTGAAAAACATAAACTGAGAAGAAATCAGAAGTGGGAAACTTACGAAGGTTTTACTAAATTAGACCAGGCTATAAAAAAATCCAGCCGTAAGTACATAATGTTAGAATGTATAGGAACTATGGTAACTAATATAATTTTTGAAAAAAACTATGACTTCGACAATATTACATCTGATGACATAGAAAAATTAGAAAAGGATATAATTAGGGAAGTAGACAATATGATATCTTTGGTAAAAGATAGTGACAAGCATATTTTAATTGTTACTAATGAAGTGGGATATAGTGTAGTGTCTGAGTATAAGCTCAGTAGAATATTTGTAGATATTTTAGGAAGGGTGAATCAGTTTATAGCTCGCGTTAGTGATGAAGTGTATATGGTAGCTTGCGGTTTGCCTATAAAGCTAAAGTAAATAATTTTTTATTTAGGAAGGTTAAATGAGATGAAACATAATAGAAAACTAAATATACTTTTAATTGTCATAATTATAGTTTCTATAATTCCTTTAACTGCTTGCGTAAAAGACAATGTGCAACCTATTTCAAAAACTGAATATATGCTTGGTACTATATGTACTATAACTGTATATGACAATAAACCTGAATCAGTTATAGATAAGGCTTTTGCCAGAATTAAAGAAATTGAAAATAAGATGAGTGTAAATAAATCTGGTACGGAATTGGATGCAGTGGCAGATGCTGCAGGCAAGAATTTTGTGAAAGTATCCAAGGATACATTTTATGTTTTAAAAAAAGGAAAATATTATTCAGCACAGTCATCAGGAGCTTTTGATATAACCGTTGGACCTTTAGTTAAATTATGGGGAATAGGAACAGATAACGCTAGGCTCCCTTCCCAAAGTGAAATAGATGAAAAGAAATCACTTATCAATTATAAAGATCTACTATTAGATGAAAAGGACAACAAAGTCATGCTAAAAAGGCAGGGTATGTCTTTAGACTTAGGCGGTATTGCAAAGGGATATTCTGCAGATGAGGCTGCAAGAATATTAAAGGAAAATGGAGTTAAACACGCCATTGTAAACTTGGGAGGAAATATTTTAGCTATAAATACTAATACTAACGGAAAACCTTGGAATATAGGAGTACAAGACCCTTTCAAAACAAGAGGAGATTCAGTTGGAGAATTAGAAGTCACAAACAAAACTGTAGTAACTTCAGGTATATATGAAAGGTATTTTGAAAAAAATGGGAAAAAATATCACCATATATTAAATCCTTTTACAGGGTATCCTATGGATAACAATTTAGCTAGTGTTACTTTGGTTACTGATGTTTCCATAGATGCCGATGCTATGACTAAAAACATATTCTACCTAGGAGTAGATAAAGGAATGAATTATGTGAATAAAAAAAATGGCTTACAGGCTATATTTATTACAAAGGATAAAAAAGTTTATATTACAGATGGATTAAAGGGTAATTTTAAAATTGATAATTCAGATTTTAAGCTTATGAATAAAAAATAATTTTATCCACAAATGTCATGAAAAATGGAAATAGTGTATGTAGTTGATTTATATTGCAAATTGAAGTTATATGTATAACTTGATATATGACAAGTTTAGTAGTATTATTATGGTGACAATATTTATTAAGTAATAATGTACTTAAATAGTAAGTACAGACTTGAATTTTATATTTATAAATATTTGTGCATAAGGTAGCTCACTGTATAAAATATATTTAATGTAATTATAATAATGTAGGTGGAGGTATTTAATATGTCTGAAATAACTAAGGATATGACTATAGCTGAAATTATTAAAATGAATCCAAAAAATGCAGAAAGATTGATGACTTTTGGAATGGAATGTGTAACCTGTGGTGAATCTCAAGGAGAGACATTAGAAGAAGCTGCAAATATACATGGATTAAATGTAGATAATTTAGTAAGGGCATTAAATGCATTATCTTAGAATAAAAATTTGTTAATAAAAAGTGTATTAAAAATTAAATGAATATATAAATTAAAAAGCGAAAAGAGAGGTTAAAAATTATGGCAAAAATATCTAAAAATACAACTATAGGTGAAATAGTAAAGATGAAGCCAGCATATGCCGAAACATTGATGAATTTTGGAATGGGATGCATAGGCTGTCCTGCATCTTTAGCAGAAACAGTTGAAGAAGCTGCCAAAGTACATGGTATTGATGTTAACAGTTTAGTTAAGGCTCTAAATGAAGTAGAAGATAAGTAAAAGCATCAGATAAAATAGATAGGATGGTAAATTCCTATCTATTTTTGCATTTCGTTGTATCATAAAGTCTACAGCTAGTACACTTATCGTCACAGGATTCAAGATGAATCATTACTTCCGTATTCTGAAGGGAGTGACTCATGTCATTTTCTATGTCATCACACAATTTATGGGCAACCTTTATATGCATATCTTCAGGAAATACCAAATGCACATCTACATATCTTTTATTTCCAGATTTTCTAGTTCTTAATTTATGAAAACTGCAGTATCCGGAACTATATTTAGATATAGAATTCTTTATAATACTGATTTCTTTATCAGATAATTTTACATCTACTAGTGGATTAAAAGCTACCTTTAACAGATTTAAGGCTTCTTTTAAAATAAACAGAGCTACAAGTATAGCTATTACAGGATCTAAAAAATGAAGTTTCGTAATCCATATTAAAAGCAATCCAGCTCCAACTCCAAGAGAAGTGAATACATCTGTCTTAAGGTGGAGAGCATCTGCTTCCAAAGCTATAGAATCGGTCTTTTTAGCTACCCTATATAATCTTTTGGATACTAAAAAGTTTATTCCAGCAGAAAAGAACATGACAAAAAATCCAAGGGCAGATGATCCTACCTCTTCTCCACTTATTATTTTTTTCACAGCTTCTATTATTATCCACAAGGATGCGACAAATATAAGCAGGGATTCAATTACCCCGGATACATTTTCAAATTTACCATGTCCGTAAGGGTGTTCTGCGTCTGCAGGCTTGGCTGATATTTTAACAGAAAAAAATGATATTATAGCTGCAATTAAATCCATAGTTGAATGTATAGCTTCTGACAGGATACTAACAGATCCTGTAATTATGCCAACGATTAATTTCATAGTTATTAAACATGTGTTAGAAATTATGGAAAGACTTGCTGTCCTTATTTTTTCATCCATTTGAAAAACATCTCCTCTAAAATTTAGCTATTATCAAATGATAAACACTAATACCTATTATAATAGGACAAAAATTGTTATAAGTCAATAGAAAAGTATTTCGATATGTATTATCAATTGATAAAGAAAGTTGACTTCAATATAACATAAAATGATAGGAAAATAAGCACACAATTTATTATATGTAAGTTAAGTAAATATGATTATAGGGTTTGTAGCTTGAAAGTTAACTTATACAAATCATGTAATGACAAATTTCATCACCATAAAAACTTTTGACAAGTCTAAAGCTCGGTATTTTGAAAATCTAAGAACCTTAGCTAAACTCGTGCCTCAAACATATCTAAGCTCCTAAGATTTTCTAAAATACTTCGTTAAGACTTATGGAAAAGTTTTTAAAAGTGCTTTCAATTGCTTTCAATTTTGTCGTTACATTTTATGTATAAGTTTAAATTTCAATTAGAAACCCTATAGATCGTTAACTCTATATTTAAATTGAGGAAATATTAATCAAAATTAGCCTCCTAAAGTTATATCCTGATCATTATACCATTTTAGAGCATGCATTAAATGTTCCATTTTAAAATCCGGCCAATAGTCATCTATTATGTAAAAATCTGAATATACAGATTGAACTGGTAAAAATCCGCTGAGCCTTCTTCTACCACCCCATCTTATTATTAAATCTACTCTTGATATATCATGGGAATTTAGACTGGATATAACGGAATGTCTATTTGTAGTTGATAAGTTTTTAGTTTTACCTAAGTCCCATTCCCATCCGTAATTTACCAGAAAATTAACTTTTAGTCCACCTTTACCAAAGTCTTTTCTAACCGTGTAAGGGAGAAGGTCTCTGGGAAACATAGGAGAGTCAGTATTTCCAACTACCAAAAGGGAAGCATTTTCTTTGGAAAGTATTTTTACAGCCTCTATACAAGCTTTGGTAAAAGCTTTAGCCTGAATTGAGGGCCTTTTAGTATTATCAGTAGTAAATCCATAATAGGTTAATTCGTTTATCCCTAATTTTTCACATAATTTAAATAATTCTATTCCAGGTTTTAGACCAAAACTATATCCTTTTTCTTTACTTAATCCTCTTTTAACTGCCCAGCGTCTGTTACCATCTGGAATTATACCTATGTGATTTGGCAGTGCCATTTTTACATCCTCCTCTAGTTTTAAGTACTATTTTAAATTATTACCAAGAGTTGGATTATTATTCTGCAATGAAAATTAAATTTAAAGCACTTGACAAGTTTTTATATTATACGAGTAAATCCTTCTCCCAGTACTTCATTTACATCATTAACAGTAATAAAGGCCTTGTCATCTAAAACTTTTATATAATTTTTTAACTTTAAAAACTGTTTTCTATCTAAAATCGTGGTTATAACTTCCTTATTGTTGTTTTTATAGGCTCCTTTAGCATAATAGATAGTAGCACTCCTAGATAGTTCATTTACAATATATTTTTTTATATTTTCACCATTGCTACTTATTATGGCAACCTGTTTATAGGAGTTCAAACTTAATATAACTTTATCAATTATGGTAGAGTTCAATATTACTCCAAGAATTGCATACATTCCTTTACTTATTCCAAGTATTAGGGTTGCTGCTATAGTTATTGCGATATCTGCCATTAGAACAGATTTACCTATGCTTATTTGAGTATATTTGTTTATTATTTTTGCAATTATGTCTGTACCACCAGTAGAGGCATTTAAGTTAAAAACTATTCCCATACCTACTCCAGATATGAGTATACCTAATATAAGTTGAATTAAAGTATCATCGCTGAAAGGTTTTATATTAGGATATATTTTTTCCATTAAAAGTACAAGAGCAGATATAGAAAAGCTACAAAATATGGTTTTGCCACCAAATACAGGTCCTATTACAATTATACCAATGGTAAAAAGTATAACTTCCATGCCCATCATTAAAAGGCCTATTGGAATACGTGGAAATATACTATTTATAATTATGGCGATACCGCTTGTGCCTCCAGCTGCTATATGATTTGGAGCTAGAAAAAAATAAGTGCCAAAAGCTACAAAAAATGAACCTACTAATATAAGAAAAATATCTTTTAAATTTATCTTCATAAGCAAAGCCTCCTAATATATAATTTTTATTTAATTTCATAGTTTATTCATCAAAAAAAAGCACACAAAATCCAAGTAGAAAATTCTTAGATTCATATGCTCTCATTACACACAAATTTATTGTGAGAATGTCTTTTCAAATTTACTTCCAGTAATATTATATAATGATAAATGTTTTTATGTCAATGTTATACAATATTTATTAACTCAACTTCCGCAGTTTAAAAACATTGCGAAGCAATTAATTCACAATGCATGATGCACAATTCACAATTAAGGACGATTTTCTTCCGTTAAAACTTCAGAAAATCTAAAATATAGCACTATTGAAGTAAGCTTCAATAAGCTTCAAATTTAAAATTTTTCGCAGCACAGCGGAGAAAAATCTACCGAAATTCTGCATTGTGAACTGTGCATTGTGAACTGATTACATTTAACTTGTATTATTTAATTAGTAATACTATAATAAAATAGTAAAGTAAATAAATGTATAAAAGTTATTAAACTTATACAAAACTTAGCAAATTTCGCAGTAAAGTCTTATAAAATTTAGAATAGTGGGTGATTTTTTATGCAAGATGTGATTCTTACAGAATCAGGTAAAAAAAAGTTGGAAGATGAATTAGAATACTTAAAAACAGTTAAGAGGGTAGAAATCAAGGCGGCATTGAAAGCAGCACGTGCCCAAGGCGATTTAAGTGAAAATGCGGATTATAGTGCTGCAAAAGATGATCAATCTATGACTGAAACTAGAATACAGGAACTTGAAGCTCAGCTTAAAAATTCTGTAATAATACAAAGTTCTTCAGATGCAGATGTATTTGATATAAACAAAACTGCACTAGTAAAATTCTGTGATGTAGATGAAACTGAAGAAGTTACATTAGTTAGTACAGTAGAATCGGACGTTAAAAATATGAAAATAAGTATAGAGTCTCCTTTAGGAAAAGTACTTTTTAAATTAAAGATAGGTCAAAAGGCAACTGTAGTATCTCCTGATGGGAATTATGATGTGCAGGTTGAAAAATTATTATAGAATAAATCTGCTGGATATTTCGTCCGGCGGAGATTTTGCTTTTAAGGAGTAAATTGCTCAAAATATGTTGACAAATAATTAGCAGTTTGTTATTATTTATTAAATTGAATATAGAGGTCTTATCTAGAGCGGCAGAGGGACTGGCCCTATGAAGCCCGGCAACCTGGATGTAATCCAACGGTGCTAATTCCAGCAGGTATTACTACCTGAAAGATAAGAAGCGGAAGAACATACATCTTCCTGTAGGCTTATCTACAGGAAGATTTTTTAAATATCAAAAATGGAGGAATAAAAATATGAGTGTGGAAAACGTAGTTAATTATTTTTTGGAGAAGGGATTAGAAGTTCAACTTTCACTTATAAGTTGTATGTACTTTAATTTTAAATTTACCTTTTCTTTTTGACGGAAAATCCAAATTTGCCTAGAGGCTTTGAATTTATAGGAAAGTATTCTCCGTGAGAATAACATATGAGATCAGCTTTTTCTAAATGTATTTTGCCCTTATTGTCTATTAGATTTTCATCTACGTGAACTGATAGAATTTCAGCTATAAATAAATGATGGCTTCCAAGAGGAATTATACTTTTAACATGGCATTCCATGTTAACAGCACATTCTTTTATACAAGGTACAGATATCTTTTCACTTTTTTCTAATTCCAAATTACATTGTTTTATTTTATTAAAGTCTTTACCAGATTTTACACCGCATAAATCTACAATTTTCGTTAAATTTCTGGAAGGAAGATTTACTGCAAATTCCATTGTTTCTTTTATGTATTTATAAGATAATCTCTCTGGTTTTATGGCTACAGTAATCATAGGCGGTTTAGTGCATGCATTGCCTACCCAGGCAGCAGTGAACACATTTATATCTTTATTTTTACTTTTTGAAGTTATAAGTACTGAAGGTACAGGATTCAGCATACAACTGCCTTTAAAAAATATTTTAGACATTGTAAATCTCCTTTTCTATTAAATTATTGTTTTAAAATCTATTTAATATGGAGTATTATGGCAAATATCATTGTGATAAAAGTTTTTGAAGCTTTATATATGTATATAGAATTTTTATAAAGATAAGTTTGTAATTTAAAAACAATATTTTTTAACTACAAAAAGCCCCAAAACCCTTAAATTGAGACGTGTTCCTTGGGACATAGGGCTTAATTGTTTTATTATAAGACGGTTAAATAGTATACTTAAAGTGAACTAATGAGATTTTTTGCTTTTAGCCACTTCAACCGAAACTCTTCTTCCCTGAAGTTTTTTACCATTAGTCTTTTTCAATATAATAGAAGAAACTCTCTCTGGAACATTTATAAATGTGAACTTATTTAATATATCTATATCACCTATTTCATAGGCTTCAACTGAAGAAGTTTCACTTATAAATTTTAAAAGTTTTCTAGGAGTTAAATTATCCATTCTACCTATGGAGAGGAATAGTCTAACATCTTTTTCATCTACATTTAAGGAATTTTCCTTATAATCAAAGCTCAGTTCTTTGTCAAAAATTATTTTCATAAGGGCAGCTGCTACGTCTACTAGATTGTATTCTTCATCTAATTCAGTTGCTATAGGAATAAAGTTTTTATAATTGTCTTCAGATATAATGCTTTTAACTTGTTCTTCTATATTTTTATACTTAGCTTCATAGATATCATCTACTGTAGGAATTTCCTTCCTCTTTATCTTGCTTTTAGTAAACTTCTCTATTTGCTTTAAAAGTATGTATTCTCTAGGTGTTACCAGAGAATAGGCAATACCTTCTTTGTTGGCCCTTCCGGTTCTTCCAATTCTATGGACATAAGATTCTGTGTCCTGTGGGAGGTCATAATTTATAACGTGAGAAACATTTTCCACATCTATGCCCCTTGCAGCTACGTCTGTGGCAACTAAGAATTCGAGGGAACCTTCTTTAAACTTTCGTAGGGTATTTAATCTCTGGTTCTGTCCCATGTCCCCATGCATACCTTCTACGTTGTATCCTCTAGCTTGCAAACCTTCTACTAATTCATCTACGCCTCGTTTAGTTTTACAAAATATTATTGCACTTGAAGGTTCATCTACGTCTAGAATTCTGCATAGAGATTCAAATCTATCTTTATTTTTTATTTCATAGTAGTACTGTTTTGTCTTTTCTACAGTCAATGTATTTTTAGCTATGCTTATACATTTTGTATTTGGTTTCATGTATCTGGAAGATAACTTTTTTATTTGATCTGGCATAGTAGCAGAGAAGAGCAATGTCTGCCTATCAGAATTTGAGGCTTTTATTATGTTTTCTATATCTTCTATAAAACCCATATCCAACATTTCATCTGCTTCATCTATTATTAAAAATTCTATATTGCTAAGATCTAAAGTTTTCCTATTTATATGATCAAGTATTCTTCCAGGGGTGCCTACTACTACATCTACACCTCTTTTTAAAGATCTAATCTGTCTGTCTATAGGCTGACCACCGTATATAGGTAATAGAGCTACTTTTTTGAATTTAGCAATTCTGGACAACTCATCATTTACTTGAATGGCAAGTTCTCTGGTGGGAGTAACTATAAGAGCTGAAATGTGTTTGCTTTTGGTAGTTATCTTGCTTAACATAGGTGCTCCAAAAGCTAAAGTTTTTCCAGTACCTGTCTGTGCCTGACCGATTACGTCATATCCTTCTAATATTATAGGGATTGATTCAGCTTGAATTTGCGATGGTTCTTCAAAACCCATATTATCTATTGATTGAAGAACGTTAGAATCTAAATTTAAATCACTAAAATTAATATTTTCCATTAAAACTCCTCTTTCTTTTTTATATTACAAAACAAAGTTTATCATAACATAGTATATACATATTATCAAATTTTAATTTAATTTAATTTTGTACAATTAGCAATTTAGGCTAATTTTATGCTCTTTCTATTTGATTGTATATAAATTATAATATAATGTACGATAGTTTTTATTTTAAAGGAGAATTTATATGTTTGATGCTAGACAAAAAGTTTTACCTAATGGTATAAAACTTATTACTATAAAAAGAGATACTTATATAGCCGCTTTTCATGCTGGAGTTAAAATAGGAGCTATATATGAAAGTGTTAAGGAAAAAGGTATATCACATTTTATTGAACATATGCTTTTTAATGGTACGAAGTCTAGAGATAATAAAAAATTAAACAATGATTTGGAAGTCCTAGGTGGAGAATATAACGCATATACAGACAATAATTCTACAGTGTATAGTATTACCTCATTAAGGGAAGAATTAGAAAAGTCTATGGAAATTATTTCTGACATGTTTATAAATTCTATATTTCCGGATGAACAAATTGAAAAGGAAAGAGAGGTTATATTATCAGAGATAAAAAGCAGTAAAGATGATATAGAAGCGTATAGTTTTGAAAAAGTAAACAAACTAGCTTTTAAAAAAAGTCCATTGAGATATGATATTGCAGGAGATGAAGAGGGAGTAATTAAATTTACAAGGGAAGATTTAGTTGAATTTTATAATAGGTATTATGTTCCTAATAATTGCTTCATATCTGTGGTTTCCTCTTATGAACACGAGGAAATCTATGATTTGGTATGGAAATATTTTAAAGATTGGAAGTACAGCAAATTTACTAGAAACGACATAATAATTGAACAAAATATCCCTTGCAGGGAAGTTTCTTATAAAAAGGATATAGAACAGAGTACTATTGTATACCTTTTTACATTTTATGGATTAAACAAAAAAGAGGAATTGGCACTTAAAATATTGAATCATAGATTTGGTGAAAGCAGCAATTCTATTTTATTTAGAAAACTAAGGGAAGAAAAAGGACTTGCTTATGACGTATATACGGATTTGGATTTAACTACGGGAGTAAAGACTCTCTATATATATACTTCCGTCAGTGAAAAGAATATAAAATCTGCTATGGATACTATAGAAGGATGTATATATAAAGTAAAAAATGAGGAAATAAAATTTGATGATAATACTATAGACCTAATGAAGAAAATATTAAAAACTGCAGTGGTATTTACCCTTGAAGATGCTACGGATATAGGAAATTATGTTTTGCATCAATCTATAGAAGGCGAAAGTATATACAAATGTATTGATGATATAGAGAAAATTGAAGGCATAACCAGGGAAAATATATACGAAGTGGCTAGGACTGTTTTAAAAGATCCAACAGTTCATGTTTTAAAAAGAGAATCTAAACGCGGCAGTTTTCACTAATCAAATTATATATAATATAAGGGAGGGCTAGGTTGAGTAATTATACAGTAACTAAAATTGAATTACAAAGGAAAAATAAATATAGAGTAAATATATATATAAATGAAGAATTTGCATTTGCCTGTAGCGCAGAACTTGTGTATAGTTATGGCATATCAAAGGGAACATCTGTTGATATGGATTATTTAAAAAGTATAATTGAGGAAGACAACTTTATGAAATGTAAAAATTATGCGCTCAAAATCATAGAGAAAATCTATAAAACAGAAAAACAGATGAAGGATAAATTGGCTCAAAAACAATATGATGAAAATACTATTTTAAAAACTATAAAATTTTTAAAAGAATACAAATTCCTAGATGATGATAAATTTACAGAACTTTATATAAAAGAAAAAATCTATTCCCAAGGTAAAAATAAGATAAGATATTCGCTTATTAAAAAAGGAATAAGTGAGGATATTATAGGTAAAAAATTGGATCTTATAGATGAAGCACAGGAAGAAAAAACTGCTTTTGACATAGCACAAAAAAAGTATGCTGTGATTATAAAAAGCGAAAACAACTTAAGGAAAGTATATGAAAAATTGGGAAACTATTTGGCAAGAAGTGGATATAGTTTTGAAATGGCAAGGACAGTATCTGATAAAGTCATAAAAAAGTATGCCACGCTAGAAGATGAAAAAAGAGAAAGTTTTCAAGAAAATATGCAGGAAAAAAGCAAAGATGAACTATATAATTTGGCAAGTAAAAGGTATAAAATAATAACTAAATCAGAAATAGATAGAAATAAAATATATAGGCGACTTGGAGAATATCTTTTGAGAAGGGGGTATTTATGGGGAGATATAAAGAATACATTAGATGAATTATTAGAGAATTAGAATATTTGTATATCAAGTGATTTACAATCACTATAAATAAATATTTTTGCCGTTTAGAGGTGGTTATTATTATGAAAGTAAATCCTATAACTTTAATGATAGTCATAATATTTTTATATCCCATCATAAAGGGATTTTTATTTAAGTTTTCTTCTAATGACTTAAAATTGGATATTGATGATGTAAGCAGAAACATTTCATTTATAATATCTCTGATAATAGGGATATATTTTGGTAAAAAAATATTTATACAGCATGACCAGGGTATATATGAAAAAATATATAATTTGATACCTCAAAATTTCACACAATACTTCGAGAACAATAACTTTATAGTATATGCAGTTCTGCTTCCAATTCTAATATTTATATGTTACAGAATAATAAAACTACTTTTTAATTTAGTAAATTGTATTACTTTTTATCCTGCAATAGATAGCATAGATAGGTTTTTAAGACCAAAGGGAAATATGTTTAAGAGGATAGCAGGAATGGTATTTCAGTTGCCTAAGGCAGTATGCTATGTGCTTTTAGTTATATTTGTATTAAATATAATGTCTATATTAAATGTAAGTCCTAAATTGAGCACATACTTAGAAAACTCAAAACCTTATAATAGCATTTGCAAAGAAGTAGTTATCCCCGTTACCAATTCTACTATTGCAAAACAACTGCCAAATGTAATAAATAATTCTTTTAAAATAGTAATAAGAAATGCAAATTCAAATGAAACAAAGAGTGTAGATCAACTAGATAGAGTTAAAAATGAAGCCAATACAGTAATTTATTATAATGGAGTTACCTTAGATGAAGGAGTAAAATCCAATAGTGAAATAAATAGTTTAGCTAGAGCACTTGCTTCAGAAGGCAGCAATACCAATGAAAGGGCAGATATGTTATATAATTGGATAGGTACTAATATAAGCTATGACCATGAAAAGGCAAATAAAGTGTTGAACAATGAATTCAATGTAAAATCAGGCGCAATCCCAACTTTTTATTCTAAAAAAGGAATTTGTTTTGACTATTCTTGTCTGTATGTAGCTATGGCTAGAGCCAATAACATAAAAGTAAGGCTTATAACTGGAGAGGGATTTAATGGAATAAGCTGGGTGAGCCATGCTTGGAATCAAGTATATATTCCTGAAAAAAGCAAATGGATAAATGTGGATACTACTTTTTATAAGGGTGGAGATTATTTTGACAGCAGGAGATTTCAACTTGATCATAAAGATGCACAGATAGCAGGAGAATGGTAGCATAAGTAAGTTCCACTCTTATTGTGGTAGAGTGGTACTTACTTATTTTGATTTTGTCATGTAGTTTTTCAATATGGCATTTATTGCTTTTTCACAATCAGAGTCCTCATTATTCAAGCACCATGCGTTGTTAAAATATATGAGGGCTTTTTTGTTATCTTTTAGCATAGTGTAACAGTACCCAAGATTAAAAAAATACTTACTTTCTCTCTTTATGTTTAGAGCAGAATTTAATAAGTTAATAGCTTTTTTGTAATCTTTGAGTTTTATGAAACATACTGCTGAATTATACAGTGAGGATGCTTCATTATCTTTTATTTGTATTGCCTTTTCATACATATCAATAGCTTTTTTATAATTTCTGTCATTGTAGTATTCGTTAGCTTTTTGAAAGTAGCTCATTTTAATCCTCCTCAGTTCTTATGGAATTTAGTAGTTCTCTAGTAAATTTATATCCATTTTTTCTAAAAATATTCCATTTATATTTTAAAAATATCCTCAGAGGCAGGTCTTCATGATAGTTACAATTAAGATTGAAAAAATGTTTTTATGTCAACATATACATTTTGCATTATTTAGTAACAATATGGTAATATAAAAATATAATTACGTATATACAAAATTAAATATTTATTGAAAGGTGGTTTATTAAATGAAAATTAGAAATAAACATACATTATTAGTAATAGTATTAATAGTTATTATAGGATTTGCATTGATGAAAACTGTCTATAACAACTATGTTAACAATGCTAAACAACAAGTTTCTAATATAGATTTAAAAAGTTTTGATTTAAAAAATCAAGGGGCTTATTATACATGGAATTCTTTCGATGATTCTCCCAAATTACCAAAAAAATTTAAAAGCTTTACTGGAACACAAATACTTGATTCTGTGAACTTAAAAAATGGAGATTCTATAAATTTAAACTTCGAGTCTGATATTAAAAAAGGTAACTTTAACATAGTAGTTATAGATGACAAATATAATATTTTGAAAGTAATAAAAGCAAATTCAAATGGAAAAGAAAAAATAAATGCCAAACAAGATGGAAAATATAAAGTTGAAATGCTAGGAAAAAATGCTGGAGGAAAAGCGTCTGCATATTGGAGTAAATAAATGTTTATATTTATACTTTGTATGAAGGATATGCATTTGCTAACGGAAAATTTGGATCTTCATGCGGCGGATCAAATCCAGCACTCGTTGTGTTGAGAAAAGATAAGGATAAATTTACTGTTGTCAAATTTCAACAGCCAGAAGATGGAGATGAATATGGACCATCTACAAAAAGAATGTTTCCACGTAAATATGCAGAGGAAGCTATGGGTGATTCAGGTCGTGATTTAGGATTAGAAAAACAAATAAAATTAAATGCTAAAAAGTGGTTAAAAGCACAGGGAAGGAGCGAATCGTTTTCGGGATAACAATTTTATGTACTTAATGAAACATATAAAAAACTTGCGAAGCAAAGCTTCTCAAGTTAAGAATTAATAATGAAAAATTAATAGTGAAGGATGATTTTTAGTTGTCGCAAAAAATCTTTAAATTTATATAAATCAGCAATGTTTCGCTTTAGCGAAACGAGTGGTGAAAAGCTTAATCAAAGATTTTTTGTAGTGTAACGGAAAAAAATCCAC
>DAISLB010000006.1:37982-75366 GCA_036820645.1 Clostridium sp. | reverse complement strand
TTAATATATGATAACAATGGATTAAAAGTTGATTTTAGTTGATAAAATCAACTTATAGTTAACTTTGAATATTTTTTAAATTCTGAAGTAATAAGAATAATAGTTACTATAACTGATAATATTTCTGCACAGGGTCCTGCATATAAAACTCCTAAAACTCCCATAAACTTAGGTAAAATTATCATAAGGGGAACTATAAAGAAGGTCTGTTTACATAGTGTGAGAAACATTGCTTTTCCAGGTTTACCTATAGCCTGGAAGAAAATACAACTTGTAAGTTCAAAACCTATAAACATACAGAGCATCAAAAATATCTTAAAGGACTTTAATGCAAATTCATTATACAATGTATTATTTTGACCAAATAGATTTACTATACCTTGTGTAAAAAACTGAAACATAATAAAGCCTATTATTGATACAACAGTTGCTATTTTTATAAGCATAAAATAGGTATCTTTAACACGTTTAAAATTTTTAGCACCGTAATTGTATCCAAGTATTGGCTGGCCTCCTATGGCTATGCCTATTACCACTCCTAATAAAAGTTCATTCACTTTCATTACAATACCTAGTGCTGATATGGGAATATCACTGCCATAAATTGATTGTGCTCCATAAATTTTAAGCATATTATTGCTTACTATTATTATTACTGTTACTGCTGCCTGCGTAATTAAACTGGAGATCCCTAAAAGTATTACTTTTTTACTCACCTTTACATCAAGCTTCAAATATTCTCTTTTAAACTTTATATTTTTAAACTTTTTAAGGTAACTTAGAGAAATTGTGCAGGATAAGATTTGTCCTATTATTGTTGCTATAGCAGAACCTTTAACCCCCATGCCAAAATGAAATATAAGTATAGGATTCAAAACAATATTTATAATTGCTCCTACTATCATTGCCAGCATCGAATATTCCGGACTGCCATCTGCACGTATTATTGAATTTAAACCTGCTGCCAAAATCATGAAAGGAAATCCTATTAAGAGTATTCTCATATAATCCAGTGCTACAGAAATGTTAGTGCTTGTAGCTCCAAAGTTCCACAGCAGCTTTTCCATAAAAATATATCCAACTGCTAAAAATATCAAACCTAAAATCACCATCAAAACAATTGCATTACCTATTGCTTTAGCGCCTTCTTCTTTGTTTTTCTCTCCTAATTTTATACTGTAAAAAGCAGCTGCTCCATCTCCCAAAAGTAGTGAAAAACCTAAGGCTAAAACTACAAGTGGAAAGGTTATATTTGTAGCTGCATTACCAATATAGCCTACTCCCTGACCAATGAAAATCTGGTCCACAATACTGTAAAGAGCATTGACCACCATCGCAAGTACGCAGGGAATTGAAAACTTCATAATAAGCTTGCCAAGCTTTTCATTTTCAATATAGTTTTCATTAATTTTTGTACTCTTTTCGCTCAACTTACATACACCTCTTTCAAACTTCATATAGACATACACCGAAGTTAACAGACTTATCTACAGATATATATTTCTGGTGTGAATATCTACAATTGAAAGAATAATGCATACAGTAACGGGAGAGTCAACACTTATTTTAATTATTTTATTGGAACTATAAGTTCAGTCACATAATTTTCTTCATCTACTGTGTTCATTATGTCCACAAGATAATTATCTACAGGTTCACCGCAAATTTCATATCCATTTTCATAAATGTATTTATACAACTTTCTATAAGTATCTATCATATTGTCATAACTTCCATAATGAACAGCAGTAACAGCTTTAAAGCCTCCAAATTTTCTAACTAAACCATCTATTTCTCTTTCCTCAGATACAGCTATACAAACTTCTATATCATAATCTTCCTTTTCTTTTTCTTCAAAATCAATACAATTATCATAATACACTGCCATAGCATTCTTTATAATATGAAAATTGTTTCTTTCAACCAATGAAATCAGCTTACAGTACCTAACTGTAAATTCTTCAATAGTACAGGGTCCTTTGCTCCTGAGATAGGCAACATAAGAAACAGGTATTTCTTTTATCTCAATTTTAAAATCCTCATGTTTTTTCTCCTTACTCTCTTTTATAAAAAACTGCAATTTTGTTTTTAACATTTTTAAATCGTTAATTTTATTATCAATTTCTATACATTTTTCATTAATTTTTCTTGTGTTATACTCTAAATTTTCTCTGCCCAAAAGCACTTTTATTTCCTTTAATGAAAAACCTGCTTCTTTAAAATGCTTGATTACAAGCACCAAAGCCAATTGGTCATTTGAATAATATCTATAATTACTGTCTGGATCAATCTTTCTTGGTATCAACAGTTTTATTTCATCATAGTATCTGAGTGTTTTTATTGGAATATTGCATATTTTAGATACTTTTCCTATTTGATAAAGTTTTTTACTTTCATCCATTGTATTAATCAACTCCTTATGTAAGCACAGTTAACTATATTTTACCATAACAGACATATGCTAAAAAAGATTCTAAGATTAAGCTGCTTATTTATGTAGTTCAAATTTATATTCCATTACTTATCATTGTTTTACCTCCAGTTTTTGTTGCTAAAATATATCTTTAGCATAACTCCTGGATGAAGCTTGTTTAAGTTGAAAAGCTCGGCTGTGGAAATTGTGCGCTTGAGTATATTTTGTTATGGAAGCCACCTTAAATTTAAGCTTTGAAAATGCTAGAGTTTATATTATACTTAATTTAATTGTATTTTGAATCTTCAATAGTTTTCATGATGTGTAAGTTGATAGAATAATTATTGTAAATATACAATTCGCATGATTAAAGAAAAAGGGGGAAAATTCATAATGCTTTTAGTTATAAGATTTAGCTCCATGCAAAGATTGTAAAAACATGGTTAATGTAAAGCGGTATCTTAGCATAAAAAAGTATGCTAAGATACCGTTGTTTTATTTTACTATAGCTAAACAATGTGAATATAGTTGAAGCTGGTTATCTATATAGTCACATATAATACAGAAATATTTATGAACTTGAGTATTTATAGCATAAAATGATATGCTTTAAAAGTGCATAATATATTAATTTGGAAATACATAGATAAAGGAAGTAAATAAATAATGAGTATTTTAACAGTTGAAAATATGAGCCATTCATTTGGTGAAAGAGTATTATTTAAAAATACATCTTTTAAGTTATTAAAAGGAGAGCATATTGGTCTTATTGGTGCTAATGGGGAAGGTAAGTCAACCTTTATGAAAATTATTACGGGAGAGCTTCTACCAGATGATGGCACAATTGAATGGAACCGCAAATTTAGCATAGGTTATATGGATCAGCATGTTGATCTAAAAAAAGGAAATACAACACTAGATACTTTAAAAGGCGCATTTTCAAAGTTATTTGATATAGAGAAAAAAATAAGTGACTTATGCAACAAGCTTGGTACTATGGATGAAAAGGAATTATCCAAAGCTCTCGATAAACTCTCAAATATGCAGGAAATCTTAGACAAAAATAACTTTTACAGTATTAATTCAAGAATACAATCTACAGCAGCAGGTCTTGGGATTAGAGAACTTTTAGATAAAGATGTTTCGGCTTTAAGCGGCGGGCAAAGGACAAAGGTTTTACTTGCTAAGCTTTTACTTGAAGCACCAGACATTTTGTTATTAGATGAGCCTACTAACCACCTCGATGAAGAACACATAGAATGGTTAAAAAGCTATTTAATAAATTACGAAAATGCGTTTATATTGATATCCCATGATAACAGCTTTTTAAACAATGTTGTCAATGTAATATATCACCTTGAACACAAAATTTTAACTAGATATCACGGAAATTATGATTATTTTCTCAAACTTTACGAAATGAGAAAACAGCAGCTGCAAATTGAATACAAAGAGCAGCAAAATAAAATTGCAAAGCTTGAAGATTATGTAAGAAAAAATAAAGCAAGAGCTGCAACGGCAAAACAAGCAAAGGCAAGAGAAAAAAAGCTAAATAAAATTGAAAGAATAGAAATTAAAAAGAATCTTATAAAACCTCGCTTTAATTTTAAAAGTGTAAAAATGCCGGAAAGTGTAATTTTTAGAGCCAGCAATTTAATTATTGGATATGACAAGCCTTTAAGCAGACCTCTAAATCTAAAAATGAAAAGAGGAGAAAAAATTGCAATAACTGGAGCTAATGGTTTAGGAAAAACAACTCTATTAAAAAGTTTGATTGGATTATTAAAACCTATAAATGGTGAAGTAGTTTTAAGTGACTATAAAAAAATAGGCTACTTTGAGCAGGAAGTTGCAGAAAGTAATACCCATACGGTTTTATATGATGTTTGGAAGACTTTTTCTGATTTGACCCAAACTGAGGTTAGAAGTTACCTTGCTAAATGCGGACTCACAAGACAGCACATAGACAGTCCTATTAATGTATTAAGTGGAGGAGAACAGGCCAAAGTTAGATTGTGCAAGCTTATCAATAAACCAAGCAATATATTAGTTTTAGATGAACCAATTAATCACTTAGATAATTATGCTAAAGATGAACTTAAGCGTGCTTTAAAGGAATATGACGGCAGCATAATTTTAGTGTGCCATGAACCAGAGTTTTATAAAGATATTGCAACAGATGTGTGGAATTGTGAAGACTGGAAAGCGTGAATTTCAAACAGTATCCTATAGTACTTGTGGAACAGAAAATTTTGTAAAGTGTATATATTAGTTAATATGTGATGATAATAGGAATAATATTAAATTTTAGGAAGAGGAGTGAGATTAGGTGTCGCGAGGCTTAGAGATATTTTTAATTATTATAGGTGGATTAATTACAATGGGAACAATAATGGTTGTATTTATAAAAATTATGATTAATATTACAAAATATGTGAATGAAAAAAATGGATCATATTAGAATGGATAAGCTTTTTAGTTTAACTTGACTATTTTCATGCAACTAAATTAGTAAGTTTTATATTGCAACTTTACATAAGAATTATAGCTGTTTGCCTTGTGCAAATTATGATATATGGTCTATTGTTAACTTTAGCAGCAACCTTGGCATGGTGTTAATTCTAGGTTGGATTATGGGACTTCAGGCTTTAAAGAACAGTTTTATAGTAACAATATTAAAGAAAATACATCTGGTTTAATTAAAGTTCTTAATGACTTTTTACAAAGCTGCGTATATGTAGTTTTGTAAAAGTTTTACTATTATAAAAAAAGAAGACTTGGTATATTTTTTATGCCTAGTCTTCTTTAAGTTGCTAAAAATTCTTATTTTTCATAGTGTGTCTTATATTGAACTATTTCAATTTGACCATTTTCAATGCGGTATACCAAACTGTTCACATCTCTTTTACTCCAAAAACCTTGTAACTCATATTTTAAGCTTGAGTGTAATCTTCTTTTTGCATTGCGTAAGTACTGTTACTAAATATTGCTCATAAGTTTTATTTAAATGAAATTTAGTAAAAAAATAGATGTTCTGACGAAAATTGCACAAAAAGTAAATAATATCTTGAAATATATTACAAAAGGGTGTAAAATGGGAAATGGTGAGATATATACTTACAGATTTAAATAATTTTGGGACAGGAAATTTTTCATATAATCATTTTACTGACTCATTTTGTGTACTGGATTTTGAAGAACATATTATAAGATAGAAGGGAAGTATTAAAATGCAATTTTTTAAGAATTTAAGTGTAAAGAAAAAATTTATATTAGTATTTTCAATAGTTTGTATGTTTATAATTTTAATAGCAGCACAAAGTATATTAAGTTTATCAAATATAAATGAGGGTTCTAGGAATGAAGTTATAATTATCACAGCTATAGCACTTTTAATTATAATTTTTATGGCTTACATATTAATTCAGAGTATTATGAAACCATTAAACACGATAAAATTATTTGGTGAAAAACTTGCCGATTATGATTTTATATATGAGTTTAAGAACACAAGAAATGACGAGTTTGGACAAACAGAAGCATCACTGATAAAAGCACAAAATAATATTAGAGAACTTATAAATACTATTATGGAAAATTGGCAGGGTATAAGTGCATCTTCTGAGGAACTATCAGCTTCAATTGAGAAAATAACATCTAAAATAAAAAATGTAGAACACTCAACAGTAGAAATAGATAAAGATGCTCAAGAAGAAAGCGCCACATTAGAAGAAATAACAGCATCCATTGAAGAAGTTAACTCAAGCATGGAGGAATTATCTTCAAAAGCTATGGATGGTAGCAGCAATGCTTCTCAAATTAAAGAAAGAGCAAAAGAAGCTCAGGTAAAGGGCAAAAAAATATTGGAAGAAACTCATGCTATTTATGATGAAAAAGAAAGAAATATAGTAAAGTGTATAGAAGACGGAAAAGTGGTAGATGAAATAAAAACTATGGCAGATGAAATTGCAGCAATTGCATCACAAACTAATTTACTTGCACTGAATGCAGCTATTGAGGCTGCAAGGGCAGGAGAAGCAGGCAAAGGATTTGAAGTAGTTGCAGAGGAAGTGAAAAAGCTTGCAGAACAATCAGCGGAAACCGTAAATTCTATTCAAAGTACTATAGTAAAGGTGGAAGATGCTTTTAAAAATTTGTCATCAAATAGCAATGAATTACTTCAATTTGTTATAAGTCACATTAGACCTACACTGCATGAATATGAAAATTTGGCAAAACAATATGATGAAGATGGTGAATTTGTGAGTTCCATGTCCGAAGAAATTGCATCTATGTCAGAAGAAGTGGAAGCCACAGTAAACCAGGTTAGTACAGCAGTACAAATTTTTGCAGAAAATTCACAGCTTTCCGCAGAACGTACTGGGGATATTAAAGGTAGTATTGATGAAACCTCAAAATCTATGGAACAAGTGGTACAAACGTCACAAAATCAAGGAGAACTTGCCCAAAAGATTAATAAATTGGTACATAATTTTAAGATATAAGAAGGAGCATTTAATATTTAAAACGAACTCTATGTCAAGGACATTTAAAAAAAGAGTTTAAGTACCCTCATGTCATAAATGTGATGTGAAGGTACTGTTGAATTATTTTGGAACGCATAGATTTAATTTTATCCGATGATACATTTAACACCTTGTTCTTTCACTACTTTTCTTAATTGCTCCAATTTATCAGCTTCAGGGGATTTTGTATCCTTTAATTTATATTCTTTACCCAATTTATCATACTTGCTTTGTCCAAGATTGTGGTAAGGTAATATATTTATTCTATTTATCCCATTATCGTATGCAAACTTTGATGTATTTTGAATATTTAAAATATCATCATTACATCCTGGAATTAAAGGGATTCTTATTAAAATATTTTTGGTTTTTCGAGATAAACTACAAATGTTACTCAATATCATTTTATTGGATACCCCTGTATATTTTTTGTGTTTTGAATCATTCATTTGTTTAATATCACATAAGAACAAATCTACAAAGGGTATAAAAGGTTCAATAACCTCAAAAGGTGCATAAAGTGTAGTCTCAATTGCTGTATTAATATATTCTTCTTTACATGCTTTCAATATTTCTAAAGCGAAGTCATGCTGGTATAAAGGTTCTCCACCAGATAACGTAACGCCACCATTTTCTCTAAAATATGAAATATCGCGTTTTATCGCTTTCATTACATCTTCAACTGTTTTTAAATCTCCCCAGGTAACTAACCCTTTATTTGGGCAGGCATTCACGCAATCAAATTCCAAGCATTTCTTACATTTTCCCTTATCTATCTTAATATGATCTCCACCCGTTTTTAATTCAGTAATTCCTTCTATAGCTTTATTTTTACAAGCTATTACGCATGACATACAGCCCTGACACCTATCAACATGATAACCAATTTCTGGCAAGGCAGCTTGCCCCTCAGGATTTGCGCACCACCAGCACTTTAGTGGACATCCTTTCAAGAATACAATAGTTCTAATGCCCGGTCCATCGTGAACTGAAAAGCTTTGAATATCGAAAACTATTCCTGTCTTATTTGTTATTTTAATTTCCTCCTTTTATCTCTCAATATATGATTAAATAACTATTTTATACATGTGGGATGGGATATGCACATCCAATAATTATATTATCTAGTATTATTATACTGAGGTTCCGTATTCTGTTCTGGCAATAATCTCATCTTGAATTGGCTTGCCTAACTCAACCCAGTATGCACTGAAACCAGCAACACGTACAATTAAGTCACGGTAGTTTTCAGGATGCGCCTGTGCATCTCGGAGCATCTTGGAGTCCACTATATTGAACTGGATGTGGTAACCACCCTTGCTAAAATAGCCTCTAATTAGGTCTACAAGGTGGTGTGAACCTTCAGTACCTTTAACAGCATTAGGATGGAATTTCATATTCAGCTGTACACTACGCATATCGGTACAATCTAGTTTAATTCCAGAATTCAATAGAGCCATCGGACCATTAACATCAGTTCCTGGAGTTGCTGAAAGGATGCCATCGGTCAATGTTACACCTGCTAATCTTCCATCAGGTGTTGCTCCACACACACGACCAAATGGACCATGTGATGATATGGATAATGCTGCCGGAACCCAATGATAGCCTAAATAGGTTGTTTGTTTTGAAACTATATCTTTATAATGCTGCCACAAATCTACGAAAATGCTATCAACATAATCATCATCGTTACCGAACTTTGGTGCATCAAGACATAATTTATGGATCTTAGCCCATTTCATATCAATTCGTTTTTGTTCAAGCATCGACGTACGACTATCTGATTTCTCATAACCGAAGTTTTCCTTTAAAGATTGTTTTAATTCATCCAAAGTAAATAGTTTTTCTTCAAATACACACTTTTTGATAGCAGCAAAGCTGTTTGCTACATTAACCATTCCTGAATTTAACAGGGTTACTGACTTATTATAACGACATCCATTTTCGTCCATAGGCCTACCGGTCTTAACACAATCCTTCATCAACACCGAAGCAAATACCAGAGGATTTATTTCACGGCGCATTTCTACTGTATAGTTCCATGAATCCATGTAAAATTTAAGATATTTTGATTCAACCTTGCACCATGCATCCCACAGCTTTTCATAACTGTCTATTTTTCCCAGAGGATCATAGCATCTTACGTTTGTTCTTGGATCAACACCATCATTAAGAACTATTTCAAGAATCTTTGGTTCATTAAAGAATGCTGGATGGGTGATACCGTGCGAAGTTCCCTGTGTTCCGATTTCAACACATCCTGCAATAGCTACATCTCTTGCATCCTCTAAAGTAATATCCTCTTCGCTTTCATCGGTTAGTAAATGCTGAATGCTGATGTCGTTATTGAAGAATGCTGGATAGCCGCCGCCACTCTTGCAGCATTCTGCAGCCTTCATCATCAGTTTATCGCTGGTCTTTGAACTGACCTGTACCCCGAGGGTTGGCTGTATTGTCTGCATATTAATGCCGGCTTGTAAAATATCAAATTCCAAGTCATTTTCTGCTGGCAATCCATTTTTATCTACACCACCCACTACTAGGTGCTGATATGCGTTTCCAGAAGCCATTGCAGACCATGCACGCGGTGCAATGTATTCATTTCCTGAGAATTTGATACGTATCTGTTCCATTACTTCAATAACTTGTGCACGTGTTAACTTTCCCTCTCTAAGATCTTTTTTATAATAAGGGTACAACAATTGACCCCATCTTCCTGGTGAAAGACCAACGACGGAACAATCATGTCCCACAGCGATATGGCCTATCCATGCAGATTGAAGTGCCTCCATGAAATTACGTGCAGGTTTTGCAGGAATCCATTCAAGCCTTTCTGCTATATCTAATAATTCTTTTTTACGTGTCATATCTGTCTCAGCGTCTGCAGCTATGCGAGCTTGCTGCGCATAGTTCTTTGACCAATTTATTACTGCTTCACAGGAAATAATTGAAGCTCTCCAGAACAAGATCTTTTCTGCAACATCATAGGTAGTAGGTAAAGTATTGGCAATATGTTCCTTGCATTCCTTGATAACATCTTCAAGGCCGCGCTCCACGATTATATCATAAGCAGGTACCCACCTGCCTTCCATTATGGAAACAACACTTAACGGCCACATAGTTACCTTATAGCCATTATTAAAGGTTTCTGCATCGGGCATATTTTCGTTAATAAATTTTTCAGCTGATTCATCAATACATTTGCCTTTCCAATAATTGCAGGCATCCAGAAGTGGTTGAACATCCTCATCTCTGATTGCATAAATTCCACACTGCTTCAAGCCTTTTATTTCAATATGTTTACGTCCGCCACCCATTCCTATATCGTATATTTTTTTGTCCTCAACAGATTCGCTATGACTTAACATAATCGGATAGAATTGCTGACTGTATTGCAGATGAACCGGTGCTCCACGTGTGTAACGGGTTTTCTGCATTACAACTAATTCATCAGGCAGAATTGATGGAGTAACATTTTCCAGTGCATAAGCATAAGCTTTAGCATGGCGTATTAATACAGGTTCCCCATCACATTCACGCCATTTTTCTGTAAATAAAACTGAAAATTCTGGATCCAACATAAGTCTTGCATCTAAATAACGTTGCTTGATTCTCTTGTTTCTTTCAGTTGAAGGTTGTCCTTTAACTTCACGATCAACAAACCCGGATTCTTCTTTTTCCTCCATAGTTGGTGGCCATGTAGGTGTTTGATTCTTTTTAAGTTCCATAGAATATTCCTCCTTAATTAAAATATTTTGTATTTGGTCATAAAAGTTTGATATTACATTTTGTTATTGCCCATACATACTGAACATAGGTGATACTTCTTAATATCCTGATTTAAAAGAGCATACTGAAGTTCTTTTACTTTGTTGGATTTCCAGATGGTATCGATACCATCTTTGACTTGACCTAATAGCATATCACAATCAATATCATAACAACATGGAGTGATACTCCCATCCCAGAGAACATTGAGTTTGGTAAATGGTTCTACACATAATGGCTGCAGTTTTGATATGCTGGCTATAGGCTGCTTGCGGTATAAGGTAATCTTGCCGTTTTCATCATAAAATTGCGGATCCCGTTCACGGCTTAGAGGAATAAATCCGATATGATCTACAAAAGGACGGATCGGCTCAAGAAATCTTTGTGCACGTTCCAGCGACGTCTGATTCCATTCGGGAATAATAGAAGATATCATAATCCATATCTTCCTATGTAAATTCATTTCCTCACGTTCTTTATGTAGCCCCTCCAATCCTTTGCAAATATCCAGTAAGTGGGCTCCTTGTCTAACAGATTGATATGACATTTCATTTATACCATCAAGAGAGATTCCTATTACTGAAGGTTTCGCTGACAACAATTTCTGGCGGACCTCTTTATTTATAAGGGCTATGCCATTAGTTTGGATTCCAACAGTACAACCGGCCCGTTTTCCACTTTCTATTAATTTATCTAGTTGATTGTGAATTAAAGGCTCACCCATAAAAAAGAGTTTAATGGAACCCCGTTTAATAATGGGGAAAGTAGTCCCAAAAATTAAATGCTGTATCTGCTTAACAAGTACCCTATTCTTCCATTCACCAAGTATTTCATCGAAAATCGCCGTATCCATAAATCCCACCTTGCGGGTCATCTTACTGCGAGGGCACATAGTGCAGTTTAAGTTGCAGGCATTAGTGGGCTCTACTTGGAGAGTTAATGGCGAATCAGGAATTAGCGCCACTATCGGTTGATTGGATGAGTTTATATGTATCCACCTTTTTAAAATATTTTCTGCACTCTGTTCTAGATTCTTTTCTCCAAGTTTATGGGCATAATGCTTTACTTCTTTAACCATTTGAATTGTATTCTTTCCCAGCACATCTCCCCCATGGAGCGAAAGTTCTGTAATTTCTACCGTCTGTAATATTATCCGGTTTATAAATAATCTATGAAGCTTGTTTTCTTTATTTGTACTTAACGATTGGGTGATTAAATTTTGTAAATGTTTTAATCCGTTAGTTCTGTCACCTTTTGTAATATAAGCCATTGCCAGACAATAGTGAACTTTGATATCCTCTGGATGTTCAATTAAAATAAGTGAAGTAAGTTCTATAATACTTTCATAATTTTCTTCACTATTTAGCTTGGATAATACTTTCATCACATTGTCTTTCATTCTTTTCTCTCCTTTATAATTTACAATCGTCATCGGATCCATTCAACCGATTTTGATAGTATTTTTTATTGGGACAAGGTCGCAGTTGTATTTGCAGGAATAATAAGGACTATACAATAGTATAATGTTATTTAAATCCATAATATAATTATTCTACATAATATGCTATAATCCTCTATAAAAAGAAAAGTTTTTAAGCAGTGATGCACCCTTTTTATGTATTACAAATCCTTTTTTGTGCCGAAATAATGAAAAAGTAATCCCTTTGATATTTTTGCCTCCAAAATTATTTCATCTGTAGTAACCATAAATTCAAAAATTAAAATTAGAAATGATGATCTACATCACACAGATCGGAATGTTTTATCAAAATGTTTAAAAATAAAAAAACCTTGACTCTTAATAATTTATATTATATAATAATAATTGTTAAGAGAAAAACATTAAAATAATTATATAATATTGATATATAGGAGGAATTTATAATGAAAAAATTTGTTTGTACAGTATGTGGTTATGTTCATGAGGGAGATACACCTCCAGCAAAATGTCCTGCTTGTGGTGCACCAGCAGATAAGTTTATAGAAAAGAAAGAAGCTGGCCCAATAAGCTGGGCAGATGAGCACGTAATAGGGGTTGCCAAAGGTGTAGATCCCAAGGTAGTAGAAGAGTTAAGAGCTAACTTTACAGGAGAATGTTCAGAGGTTGGAATGTATTTAGCTATGAGCCGCCAGGCAGATAGAGAAGGATATCCTGAAGTTGCAGAGGCATATAAGAGAATAGCTTTTGAAGAGGCAGAACATGCAGCTAAGTTTGCCGAATTGCTAGGAGAAGTAGTAGTGGCAGATACAAAGAAAAATTTACAGATGAGAGTAGATGCAGAAGAAGGTGCTTGTAAGGGCAAAAAGGATCTGGCAACGCTTGCTAAGAAGTTAAATTATGATGCAATTCATGATACAGTACATGAAATGTGTAAGGATGAAGCAAGACACGGAAGTGCATTCCAAGGATTGTTAAATAGATATTTTAAATAAAAATAATAAAGCTGTGTTTTTTAAATACAGAACAATACTGTAATAAATTAGTATATAAATGAGAGGAGGCAATACTTACATTCATTAAATTTGGAATATGTAAGTATAATAAATTTATGATTGATAATAAAGCATTTTATAAATTAAGTTATGGATTATACGTTATAAGTTCTATTTCTGGAGGTAAAAAAAATGGTCAAATTGCAAATACAGTCTTTCAGATAACATCAGATCCAGCTACAATTGCGGTGAGTATCAATAAACAAAATCTCACTCATGAGTATATAAAAAATAGTAAATTAATAGGAGTATCTTCTTTATCAACAGAGACTCCTTTGGAATTTGTAGGTAAGTTTGGTTTTAAATCAGGAAGAACTACTGACAAATTTTCCGATGTATCCTTTAAAATAGGTGAAAGTGGTGTCCCAATAGTCTTAGATAACGCAGCTTCATGGTTCGAATTAAAAGTTGAAAAAGAAATAGATATGGACACCCATACCATATTTATTGGAAAAGTATTAAATTCAGAATTGATTAAAGATATAGATCCAATGACATATGCATATTATCAAGATGTAAAGCGTGGTAAATCACCACAAACTTCACCAACTCATATAGCAAATAAAAATAATCCTGTAAAAGATATGCCTAAATATCAATGTTCAGTATGTGGATATGTTTATGATCCAGCTGTAGGAGATCCTGACTCAGGTATTGAACCAGGTACCTTATTTGAAAATGTGCCTAGTACATGGGAATGTCCAGTATGTGGTGTACCTAAAAACAACTTTAAGCCACTAGTTTAAATGTTAAATATTGAGCTGAATTTTATAATACTTTTACCATATAATAATAAATAGGAGGTTAAATATGAAAGCTATAGAAGTAAAAAAAGATATTTACTGGGTAGGGGCATTGGATCCGAACCTTAGAATATTTGATATAATAATGAATACACCTTATGGAACTAGTTATAATTCCTATGTAATAAAAGGAAGTGAAAAGACTGCTATATTTGAAACTGCAAAAGAGAGTTTCTTTGATGAATTTTTAGAAAGACTAAATTCATCAAATGTAGATATAAAAAACATAGATTATATAGTAATTGATCATACTGAGCCAGATCACTCTGGATCTATATCAAAATTATTAGATCTTGCACCTAATGCAAAACTTGTAGGTTCTACTGCCGCACTTAGATTCATTAAATCTATAATAAATAAAAAATTTGATTCTATTGTAGTAAAAGATGGTGATACTTTGGACCTTGGAAATAAAACCTTAAAATTTATTTCTGCACCATTTCTTCATTGGCCTGACTCCATATATACTTACATTCCAGAAGACAATGTTTTAATTACCTGTGATTCCTTTGGAGCACACTACTGTAATTCAAATATATTCAACGATTTGAATCAAGATGAAAAAGGTTACATGGATGCATTAAAATACTATTTTAATGGCATAATGGGTCCTTTTAAAAAATATGTACTTGAGGCAATTGACAAAATTAAAGATTTAAAAATTGACATTATATGTCCTGGGCATGGTCCTGTTTTAAGGAAAGATCCTTTAAAAATAGTAAATTTATATAAAGAGTGGAGTACACCTTCAAAACTAAATGAAAAAAAATATATAGTAGTACCTTATGTGTCTGCTTATGGATACACTGAATCTCTTGCAAATAAAATAATTGAAGGTATAAAGGATTCTGGAGATTTTGAAGTAAAACCTTATAATGTAACTTATAGTGATGTGAATGAAATCATAGAAAATATAGGGAAAGCAGATGGAGTATTATTTGGTTCTCCAACTATTAATGGTGATGCCTTAAAACCAATTCTTGATATATTGATTTCTTTAAACCCTATAGTACACGGTGGTAAAGTTGCTGCTGCTTTTGGTTCTTATGGCTGGAGTGGAGAAGCTGTAAAAAATATTGAGGCTAGATTACAGCAGCTTAGGATGAACGTATTAACTCCAGGACTTAAAATAAATTTCAAACCATCTGATGAAGAATTAATGTCTGCTTATAACTTCGGAAAAAATTTTGGAGAAAAGGTTAAAGGAAATTCAAATGAAACATCTGAACCTCTAAAATCCGTGTCTACAAAGAAGTGGAAATGTACTGTTTGTGGTGTGGTAGTTGAGGGTGATAATCCTCCAGAAACCTGTCCTGTATGCCATGTTAATGCAAGTAAATTTATACAAGTATAGTCTAAAATAATAATAATTGAAGTGTTTATGATAATAAAGTGGTATTTAGATAAAAATAAATACCACTATTTTCATCATTTACTCTCAGTACCTTTTTACCTATCATTACCCAGAGAAAGATAAAATCCTAATCTCAAACCTTTTTCTATAGAGTTTAGAGCTGCATTTTTATCTTCTTGCTTTACTTGATCACCTACCAGGTAACACCATTTTTTTATAGAGTCCAGAGCTGCATTTTTATCTCCCGCATTTATTTGTGCATCTGCCAAGTACCAGTAAATGGTGCCCCCATATCCATCTTTTATTTTTTGTTGATAATAAGGTATGACTGACTGCTTAAAATAATTAGGATAAAGGTCTTTTGCTAAAATAAATTTTTTACCATCCCATTTCCATATATCTACTACATAAGTATCACCAAGATCATGTGTCCAGGTAGCTACAGTTTTTATATTTTTTCCCGCAACATCTACTATATCTAATTTAGAATAACTTAAATACTCATTTGAAACTTTATTTAGCAGGTTATTATTCCATTTATATATGGAAAGTTCTCCGTCAGTTCCTCCCACTCTTCTGCTCAAAAGTACTTCGTTTTGTCCATCTTCATCTATATCTTCAGTCAAAGCTAAATCCAACTTAAAACCTACTCCAGCTTCATCTAAAGCCTTAACCCAATTTTCTCCCACTTTTTTGAGAACTAGTATATTCATTTGGTCCTCTAATTGTCCAGATGATTTATAAGCAGTTATAATTTCATTTTCACCATCATTATCTAAGTCTTTTAACAAAATATTATCCTCTTCTGTTGTTTTCCCATTTGTATTACTAGGAGTTACAATTTGTGCATTTGAAGGCAAAAATTTTTTCACTATATTTACGTAGTTTATGTCACTTTGGTTTGTTTGTAATAATGCACTTCCATTTTTTAAGGTTTCAGCTTTAATAGGTGAATTGGTTATACCAACTATACCTACAGCTACTAAAATACAAATTGGTATTGCTATTCGTCTACGTGAATTTTTCTTAAAATTTTTTATCATAATTATCCTCCTCTTTATATTTGATTTACTACTAATTACTCCTGTAGCTCCAGGAATCCGATTAATACCTGAAGTAAACTTTATTAAATTAATAATTGTTTTACCATATTCCGTCCTTCATTTGTACTACAATTGTAGTCTTTTAATATTAACATACACTTACAGTTTTAATTTGTCAACTACATTTTATAATGTTCTGCAATTCGTAATTTGAAATTAAATAAAAAATTTTTCAACGAAGCAATGCGGTTTTAGGGGATTTCAAAGGCTAATATTTATACAAAAACTTTGAATATTTAATGCATAAATTGTATATTACGAATTGCAGTATAATGTTTTTTAATATGTCATCTAAAAAGTGATAAATTAGTATCTGTTGCATTTACCTTATTGAAGGATAGCATACTCAAAGCAATAAAGAGAGAAAATAACATTGTGGATATTTTTTTGAATATCATTATTAATTACCCCCTAATTGTAATTTTATTTATAACTTGGTATAATATATAAATGCTTGTAAATCAATGTCATAAATTAATGAAAGTTAATAAAAATAGTAAAATAAGTATTTTGACATTTTTATTACCTATAAGAAAATACCCGATAAGGTGGTGGATATTATTGATTTTTATCTTTATACTGTATATAATGTATATATACAGTATAAAGATATTTGCAGTAAGTAGTATGTAAGGTACAATTATTTGAAAGTAGGGGGAGAGGTCAAATGTCAGAAGAGAATAAAAATGGAACTTTAAAAAATATTATTGGTGCTATAATATCACCAAAAGAAACAATGGAAAGGGTTAACGAAAATCCTAAAGTATGGAGGTACTTAATACCTGTAACACTTATTCAGTTAATTGTTGCTATAGTAGAGTTGCCAAAACTTACAAGCTATACTATTTTAAAAGCTCAGGAAATGCCAAACTTTTCTCAAGCTGCAATGCCAATTATGAAAACTGGAATTACAATTTCTGTAATAGTTGGGGCAATAATTACGCCGGCATTATTTGTATTAATAATTAGTGCTGTTATTAAACTTATAGCTTCTATTTCAAAAGAAACAGGGAGTTTTAAAAATTTATATTGTGTAAATATATTAGCTTATGTTCCAATTTTAATAGGTACAATTCTAACTGGAATAATAATGCTTTTTACAGAACCACAAAATATAAAAAATATTTCAACTAGCCTTACATTGGTTTTAAGTTCATCAACAGATATCAAAAGTACAATTTATAAGTTGTTTTCATGTATAGATTTTTTCTATATATGGAGTGCAGTTTTGTCAACAATTGGTACTTCTATTGCGTTTAAAATGAAGACAAAAAAAGCAGCAATTATAGTTTTTGTGATTTACGCTGCTGCAGTATATGTTCTTAAAGTTTTAATTTAAAAACATTGTTAAAATTGAATAGTGCTTTGCACAGCTAGACAAGCTGGCATTATCTTTATGCAGTGAGGGTTTTACCTTTATTTGAATAATTTGTCAAAAACCTATAATTTTTAGTAAGACTGCAGAGAAAAGAGAGGGAAAATAAAATGGAATCTAGATTCAAGGTTATAAAAGACAAAAAGAAATTAGGAATTATATTAATTGTTCTATTTATAATTGCAGCCATAGGTGTATCTTCTTATATGAAAGCTAAAAAATCTCAAGCTAAGAAAGTAACTATATCCAAGGTGGTTACAAGAAATATAGTTGAAAGCACTACAGTTTCAGGAAGTATAGAACCTAAATATAGTAATGATATAACATTAAATAATACGCAGAAGGTAGCAAAGGTTTTAGTAACAGAAGGGCAGCAGGTTAAAAAGGGAGATATTTTAGTTCAGATGGATACATCTGATTATGACAGCGAACTAAAAAAGCAAAAGATTGATTTAAAAAATGCTCAAAATGCAGTATCACAATCACAAGCATCATCAGGGGCTAGTAAAGATAATACAGTAAATCAGACAGATTCCATTAAAGCTGAAATAGATAATTTAAATGAGAAGATAGAACAAAGTAATATAAGATCTAATGTAGATGGAAAAGTAATGAGAGTTGATGCTAAGGAAAATCAAGTTCCTAAAGCAGGAGATATGGTTATAGTAGATGATATTTCACAATATAAAGTTTCTATAGATATGAGTCAATATGATGCTATGAAGGTTGCAAAAGGACAGAAGGCTATTGTTAAAATAAAAGGTAATGATCAAAAAAAATATACTGGTTCAGTTACGGATGTAGGTCAAATAGCCCAAGTTAAGACCGATACTAAAGCCGTAAGTCAGGAAGCTAAAGTAAATGTGATAGTAACTCTAGATAATGCAGATGATAGCATAAAACCAGGCTATGAAGCAGATGCAGAAATTATATTTAATGAAAAAACAAATGTAGTTTCTATGGGGTTTGATAGTGTCAAAGAGGAAAAAGGTACAAAGAAAAAGTATGTTTACATAGTGAACAGCAAAAATAGAGTTTCAAAAAGATATATAAGTACAGGAATAGAGACAGATGATTATATGGAAGTTATAGATGGTCTTAGAGAGGGAGAAAAATATGTATCAAATCCTGCTGATACTCTTAAAGATGGAGATATTGTAGAGACTCAAGCAGGAGGGAACAATAAGTGATAATTAAATTAAAAAATTTAGTTAAGGTATATGATACTGGTGCCGTAAAGCTTAAAGCTCTAAAGGAAATTAACTTAGAAATTGAAAAGACAGAATATGTAGCTATAATGGGAGCATCAGGATCAGGTAAGTCTACTCTTATGAATGTACTTGGTTGTTTAGATAAACTTACATATGGAAAATATTATTTAGATAATGTAGATATATCATTATTAGATGACAATAGTTTGGCTGATATAAGAAACAAGAAAATAGGTTTTATATTTCAAGCATTTAATTTACTTCCAAAGCTTACAGCTATAGCTAATGTGGAATTGCCTATGATGTATGCAGGAGTATCTAAAAAAGAGAGAGAAAAAAAAGCAAAATGGGCTTTAAATAGAGTTGGATTATCTGATAGACTTCATCATAAACCAAATGAAATGTCTGGTGGACAAAAACAGAGGGTAGCTATTGCAAGAGCATTAGTAAATGATCCAACTATAATACTTGCAGATGAACCCACAGGAAACCTGGACAGCGTTTCTAGTGAAGAAATAATGGAGATTTTTCAGCAATTAAATGATGAAGGAGTAACTATTGTTATGGTTACGCATGAACCTGATATAGCCATGCATACAAAAAGAACCATAGTTTTTAAAGATGGAGCTATTATTTCAGATAATCCAGTAGAAAAAAGAACTATAGTTGGGGGGCAGAGGTGATATGAATGTTGAGGAAAGCTTTCAATCTGCACTGCAAAGTATAAAATCAAATAAATTAAGATCTTTTTTAACTATGCTTGGAATAATAATTGGAATATCTTCTGTAATTACTATAGTATCTATAGGTGCAGGAGCAAAACAATATATTACAGGACAATTTGAAGGCATGGGCAGCAATGTAATTAATCTCCAGATTAATCAGTCTTCAGATAGTGCTGTAGAAAGAAGAGATTATTTTACTATAGACGATATAGACCTTATAAAGGAGAAAATACCTGAAGTTACATCAGTTGTTCCTACGCTTGGAGGAGATGGAAACTTGAAGAATGAAAATAAATCCAAGCGTGTCCAAATTGTGGCATCAACAGAAGGTTATGATAAACTTTCAAATATAAAAATGGTTAATGGAAGATTTTTAAAAGAACATGATGTAGATATAAGGTCAACTGCAGCAGTTATAGATGATAAAACAGCTGTAAAATTATTTCGTAATACAGATGATGCTCTTGGAGAAAGTATTAAATTAAGTTCAGATGAGGGAGATATAGATTTAAATATAGTTGGAGTATGTAAAGACCCTAATGGTAATTTAGGATCTTTGTCAGATAATACTCCAGGTGAAATATTTATACCTATAACTATTGCAGATAGAATACTTACAAATACTGATATTAGTTATATGTCAGTAATGTTATCTGACATGAGTAAGGCGGATGAGATAAGTGTCAAAATGGTAAAAGTTCTTGAAAATAAACATCAAAACAAAAATAAGTATAAAGCCCAAACTGGATTTAAAGAGCTTGAAAGTTTAAACGCAGTGTTAACTACCATAACTAGTGTATTGGGTGCTATTGCAGCTATATCACTTTTAGTTGGTGGTATAGGTGTTATGAATATAATGCTTGTATCTGTAACAGAGAGGACTAGAGAAATAGGCATAAGAAAAGCTATTGGAGCAAAAACTAGAGACATAAAAGTACAATTTTTAATGGAGTCTATATTATTGTGTCTTATAGGTGGAACTATTGGAACTATATTAGGTATAACAATAGGTAAAATTGCAGGCTCTTTCTTAAAGATGCAGGTACCAGTGTCTTTTAAAATAATATTTATAGCATTTTCATTTTCATCAGCAATTGGCATATTCTTCGGGTTATACCCGGCAAGCAAAGCAGCAAAATTAGATCCTATTGAAGCTTTAAGATATGAATAGCAGAGATGAATTATTAGGTTAATGCGTAATTTATTTGGTTTGAGGAGGGATATCTCCCCCTTCATCTAAATAACAATATTCATTTGGAAGTACCTTAAACCTCCAATAATGCCTTCCTAAAGGTTAAGTACAATCATTATAATAATAGTCTTTAGCATTTCAAGGTTCAATTAATCTATTGCATTATAATCAACTCTTGTGTACCTATGTCCATCTTTATTATCAATCTCTAAAATAATACCATATGAACTGTTAACCCCTGGAATGTCATATGCATTTACAACCATCATTATCTTGTCCGATTTTTTTCTGCTTATCGGCCCACATCTTCCATCTACAACATATATTATATTCCATACTAAAGTTAATAAATTAGAAACATAGGTATAGTTGAATATGATCATAGCTTTTAATATAATAAACTATATGCTTCAATTATATATATGTAAGCAGAAGGATATATAAATGAAAAATAAATGAAAATAAAAGAGATCACTGTTCTAAATTACAGCAGGTGCAACTTATATAGGATATGAATTGGTGGAGACTTTTTCTTATGATATGAGAATTAGACTTTAAAAGAAAGTAGGAAAAACAAGGATGAATCTATATAGAAAATACTTTAAAAAATACAAGGATCCATTTTTGATAGCTGTTTTTTGCGTTACCCTTGAGGCAATATGTGACTTACTTGGCTCTACACTTATGTCAAATATAATTAATACAGGAATTGATCAAGAATCTATTTCCAAAGTCTATTATTGGGGAACACTTATGCTTATAGTCACTGTTATTGGTGCATGTTTTGCTGTTACACGAAATATTTTGGCAAGTAAAGTATCACAGCGCATGGGAGCGGATTTGAGGTATGATTTATTTAAAAAAATTATATATTTTTCCGAACAAAGTACCGACAAAATTGAAAGTGGATCGCTTATTACACGTATGACTAATGACACATCACAAATAATACAGTTTGTAAACGGTATTATGCGAATTTTTTTAAAAGCACCTATTACATGTATTGGCAGTATCCTACTTGCAAGTCTACTTAATTTTAAGCTAAGTCTTATTATTTACAGTATTGTTGCAATAGTTGCTATTCTTATTATAGTTAGCATGAACTTGAGTTATCCCCGTTTTTATGAATTGCAAAAAGCTATGGATAAGGTAAACTTAGTTGTGCAGGAGTATCTTATAGGAGTGCGTCTGGTTAAGGCTTTTGGAACGTATGATAAGGAAACTTATAAGTTTGAAAACGGTAATATGAATTTAATGCAAAAGGGTGTATCATCTCAAATTGTTATTACCTTAGTCTCACCACTTATGACACTTACCGTTGGAATTGGTACAGTAATTGTAATTTTTATTGGGAGTAGGATGTAAAGGTACCATCTATTAGTGGTAAGAGGCCGATGGGTGGTAGAAACCGTTTTGCACCAACTGCAAAACCTAAAAATGCAAAAGGTACATTAATGCGTATTGTAGAAATATATATGAGATTTGCTAAAACAATCTTTCTGGCTGTGATACTTACAATTATTTCATCAATAGTTTCCGTTGCAATCCCATATTTTATAGGAAAAACTTTTAATACCTTTAAAATTGCAACAAGAACTGTGGACACAAAAACGCTAATATGGCTTTTACTGATAATTGTAGTTTTGTATGCAGCCAATTGGCTTATTTCCTCTCTAAATGGAGTTATTATGCTTAAAGTTTCACAAAAGCTTGTGTTTGTATTACGTACAGAGTTTTTTGAAAAGATGCAAAAGCTTCCACTGGAGTTTTATGATACACGCTCTCATGGTGATACAATGAGTAGGATTACAAATGATGTAGACAACATAAGCTCTACTATTTCACAAACAACTACACAATTAATATCAAGTATTTTAACGTTAGCAGGTTCTTTCATAGTAATGATAACACTTAATATAACTCTTACCATGGTTGTTTTATTATGTATCCCTCTTGTTATACTATTGACACGTGTAATTACATCACGAAGTCGTGCTTATTTTTTAGCACAACAGCAAAGTCTTGGTTCACTCAATGGGGTAATTGAGGAAAATATACTAGGACTAAAAATGGTAAAAGCATTTGGTAAACAAGAAGATATTCTAAAACAATTTAAGGACATTAATGAAAAACTGTATAAAAGCAGTAATAAGGCACAGATATGGTCTGGATATATGATGCCACTTATGAATGTTATTAACAATTTTATTTTTACAATTGTTGCAATTGTTGGAGGCGTATTGTCAGTAGGATATGGCCTGGCCGTTGGCACTGTGGTTAGTTTTATGAGTTATTCAAAACAATTTGCACAGCCACTTAACTCTGTTGCAGGTATGTTTAATACCATTCAATCAGCACTAGCTGGAGCAGAACGTGTTTTTGAAATTTTGGATAGTAAAGAAGAGGCAGCTGACCTCGAGACTGCTATTGATATGAAACGTCCAAATGGAAATGTTACTTTTGAAAATGTTTGTTTTTCTTACAACAAATCTATTCCTATATTAAAGAATATAAGCTTTAGCATCAAGGCAGGAGAAGTAGTTGCTTTAGTAGGTGAAACTGGTGCAGGAAAAACTACCATTGTAAATCTTTTAACTCGTTTTTATGATGCAGATAGCGGCAGAATTTTAATTGATAATGAACCAATTACAAATTTAAAACGAAATAGCCTAAGAAAATGTTTTTCAGTAGTACTTCAGGATACCTGTCTTTTTACTGGAACAATTATGGATAATATCCGCTATTCACAAAAGTATGCCAGTGATGAACAGGTGATAGAGGCTGCTAAAATAGCTCATGCGCATGATTTTATTGATAAATTGCCAAAAAGGTATCATACAATGATGTCTGGGGCTATAGATAATTTAAGTCAAGGACAGCGCCAACTCATAGCCATTGCCCGAGCAGTGCTATGTGATAGACCTATTTTAATTTTAGATGAAGCCACCAGTAGTGTTGATACAAAAACTGAAAAAGATATTCAACGTGCATTGCTAAGTTTAATGAGGAATCGTACAAGCTTTTTGATAGCACATCGTCTGTCTACTATTAGGGATGCAGATCATATTATGGTAATTGGTGATGGAAAAATACTAGAAAGTGGAAATCATAAAAATCTTATGGATAAAAAGGGACAATATTATAAAATGGTAATTAGCCAAATGGGAAAATTGCCTGAAGGACATATATCTGATGAGTCAGGCTTTTAGTTTTTAGAGTATAAGTCTGTAAAATTTACTTCAACTGCAAGAATATGAAGTCATCCAAATTAGTAAACATTAGTATCATTTAAGTAATCCTAATATGTCAGTATTAATGAGGTGAAGAATGAAAAGAAAAAAGTTTGTTAAAAAAGGTAAGTTTATATTTGCAGGTGTACTATTGATCATTATATTTATAGGACTACTTGGAAGATCGGGTTATATAATGGTAATAAAAGGTTCTGAATATAAATCAATGGCTGTGGAACAACAAACAACTACAATACCAATTAGTGCTAAAAGAGGAGAAATTCTAGATAGAAATTCTAATGAACTAGCAATAAATGAAGATATTTATAGAGTCGACTTGGATTTAAAAACATTAAGACAAACTTTAAGTGACAGAAAAATGTCTTTTGTTCAATTAGCCGATAAATTGTCTTCCGTACTTAATATGAAATCTAAAGATATTTTAAAAATATTAAATACAAAATTACCTAATGGATTGCCTGCTAATGCAGCTTTATTGAAAAGGCAGGTTGAAAAACCTGTAATGACACGGATTAAAGCATTAAATATTAAAGGAATCATTATTTCACCAGATACTAAAATGTATTATGTAAATGGGAATTTTATGACAAGTGTTTTAGGTTTGGTCAATTTTCAGGGTCAAGGAACTTCGGGGGTAGAGCTGAGTTATGATAAAGAACTTTCGGGTACACCTGGTAGTATGACTTATGAAAAAGATGAAAAAAATAACCAATTACCTTATGAATCCCCAAAATATACACAACCAATAGATGGTAAAAATGTTATTTTAACAATAGATTCAGTTATTCAAGAATTTGTTGAACAAGCTGCCGAAAAAGCGTTAGAAGATAACAAGGCAAAAGGAGTTAATATTATAGTTATGAACCCTCAAAATGGAGAAATATTAGCAATGGCAAATAAACCTAGTTTAGATCTTAACAATGCATCAAGTGTCTCCGGTAACTCTAAAGATGCTGAAATGCTTTGGAAAAATTCTTCTATTCAAGATAATTTTGAACCAGGTTCTATATTTAAAGTTATTACTGCAGCATGTGCTTTAGAAAACAATATTGGATTAAATGATACATATATATGTGATGGTAGTATAAAAATTTATGGGACAAACATTCATTGCTGGGATTTGAATGGACATGGTAGCGAAAGTTTTGTTGATATAATAAAAAATTCTTGCAATGTAGGCTTTGCAGAGTTAGGAAATAAACTAGGTAAAGAGAAACTTGTTGCTACCGCAAAAAAAATGGGATTTGGTCAAAAAACAGGGGTAGACTTACCTGGGGAGTCAACAGGTACCTTGAGAAGTCCTGATCAAATAAATAAGATTGATCTAGCAGAGATGTCCTTTGGGCAAGGTGTTGCAGTCAACCAAATTCAATACATGGCTGCTCTTAATGTTATTGCCAATGGAGGAACATGGATCAGACCGCATATCATGAAAGATATTGCGCATGTTAATGATTCAAATAATGAAGTTGTAGATAAAAAATATAATAATTACGGTAAAAAAACTATATATAATGCTGGACTAGCATCTGAATTAAGACAGGATTTAATTAAAGTAGTTACTGAAGGGGTAGGACAAAATGCCTTTGTACAGGGGCTAGATATTGCAGGTAAAACTGGTACGGCTCAAGTAGCTGATCCGACAACAGGAACATATGCACCAGGGAAGTATATGTCTTCTTTTGCTGGTATGGCTCCTGCAGAGAATCCTAAAATAACTTTATTAGTAAGTGTGAATGAACCTAGCGGCTCAAATTATTATGCTTCAGATGTTTCGGCACCTGTGGCAAAAGTTTTGTTTCAGGAGATATTTAATTATATTGCTATTAAAGGCGAGAAAAATGTGTTAAATTAACAGGATATTTTATGTAGGAGATAGAAATAAAACTAATATGACCAAAATATAATTTTATCATTTAGAAGTTGTAACCAATATAACATTTATATAATAAAATAATCTTGTAGACAAATCTTATGGAGGTTTTTTATGGCTGCAAATGGAAAGGTTCGCCAGAGTTATTACGAGGGACTTGAATATTATTGTCCTTTGGTACGAAGATGTCCTAATGTACAGAACAATCCACAGCTAAAACGTGAAAGGGTATTAAGTGCAAGAAATCAATTTCGAGGAACAGTTACTAAGATACAGGAAGGAGATGTGGTAGGTCAGGTACTTGTAGATATTGGCTGTGGAAACTTAATGTCCTCTATAATTACGACAGCTTCAATACGGGAACTTGGAATTAAAGTTTGTTCAAAAGTTACAGCTATTGTTAAATCAACTTCAGTAACCATAATGACACCTATGTCTGAAATGATGGCTAAGGAAAAAAGCACTGGAAGGACGTTCAGTGCAAGAAACCAATTTAAGGGGAGAGTTGTTAAAATACAGGAAGGAGATGTTGTAGGACAGGTAGTTGTAGATATTGGCTGTGGAAACTTAATGTCCTCTATAATTACGACAGCTTCAATACGGGAACTTGGAATTAGAATTGGTTCAGAAGTTATAGCTATTGCTAAATCCACAGATGTTACAATAATGTTATAATTGGGATTTTACCTTAAATTTGAACTTATGCGCAGAGATATTTTTATAATAATGAAGTACAATTAAATATTTTGTACATAAGTCTTATTACAAAACTTATAAAAAACCTAGGCTTCTCAAATTATTTTAGACTTATCAAAATATTTAATTGATTGAAGATTGTAAAAATATGTTCAGTACCAGCGGGCTTATATGTTTATTCACATAAGCCCGTTGATTAGTTAATACCAAAAACAAGAACTGTTAAAATTATTACTAAATCATATAAAATATTAGGCGTAGTTCAAATATTACTAAACAATATAAGAAGTTACTATGAAACGGTTATTTTTTGTATAGTTACCGTATATTTATATAACAGTAATTATTTTAAGGAGATTAAAATGAGTGATAAAAATTCCAAAAATAACCCTTCAGGAAAAAAATCTAATAAGGCATCAAATAAAGGTGACGGAGATAATTGTGAAGGCCCTAATATAAATGAATTTATGGAGGCAGTTCAAAAAGCAAACATTCTTAGAGCTGAGCTGTACAGACTGCCTTTAGATCCGTGGGAACAAATATTTATTGCTATTGAGATTGTACCCCTATTAAGTGTAATGGACCTGATTGGCCGTGTTTCTTATGATTTATCCTATTCGGCAAATTTCCTTAGCAATACTACTATAGTACGTCCTCGTAAAGATAAAATAAGAGATACTATTTATTTACTCTATGATATTAATGAACAATGCCGAGACATATATTACGTACTTGAAGAAAGAATAAATTGTGTACTTAAAAACGCACGTTAAGCATAAATCATTCAAAATACAAAGCAATGGGAATAATTACTTTTGAATAATCTGAAATATTAAATGAATTTTTTAAAAATTCGTTTAATATTTTATTTAATGTACTAAATATTTGAGAAAAAGTTGTTCCTTTATTGTATTCTACTATGTTTTTATAATTATTAGTGTATTGCCCTATTAAAGTAATTTTCCCTGTATATTCAAATTTAATTTTATTTATAGATTCTTGTAGGTAGGATTCATCTAGTGGAACCAAGAAATCATTTATTGACATAAACTTAGTAAAGGGCAGAACATCTATGCAAATTTCAAGGGTATTTCTAATTTGTTCATAAAAATCATTTCGCTTTTTTTCATATCTATTTAAACTATTTTTATTGGGTTCTTTACCTTCGTTGCAAAGAATAAATTGAGCTGTATATACATCTATATCGTTTTTTATAAAATAATCTACTAGATCACCACTAAAGATGGTTAATAAATAATCCAAATCCCAAAGTTGAAAGGTATCTTTAATTGAAACATAATCTCCAATAGAATAATTACTTTGTTTTAACAAATCTCTGTTATATAAATATTTTATTAGTTCATTAAAGGCATTATCATAAAACATTTTATTAACTAGGTCCGTTCCTGATTTTGATTTTGTTAGTAGATTGATAGAAGATGTTAGTTGGTCTTTATTTTCTGAATTTATACCAACTACATTATCTAATATTTGTGCTAAAGTCTCGTCATTATTGTTAATTAGCAATTTATTATTTAATTGCAATATATTGGAATTAATGGCATCATTATCTATGTAAATAAAGTGTTTCATAGGTTACTTACCTCCAACTATATTAATATTTCAATAAAAGTATTGTAATAAATGTATTTAGGTTTAAGAAATAATTCCTGATTGATAGTAAAAAGGGCTTTTTTTTATTGTAAACTATTTTAATAATAATTACAATTATTTACATAAAAACAAAATATGTTCCAATTTGTTATAAAGGAGATTAAAAAGTATAGACCACATAATGAAATTATATGTTATGAAGTTTTTTCAAGTATAGTTTAGTATTAAAATAGTAATATACATATATAAAATTATAATAATTTATAAAGAGGTGGTTTCATGGAAGATAGAATATCTATAACTCATTTGGCAAAGCTTAGAAATGTAACTGCAGAAACTTTAAGATATTATGATAGAATAGGGCTTTTCAAACCAGTATATGTTGATCCTCAGACCAATTACAGGTATTATTCTGTTTTACAATATGAAAAACTAGGAACAATTAAGGAATTACGTCAGCTTGGAATGACACTTAAAGAAATAAAGGAGTATTTTAATAATAGGAGTGCCAGGAAGTCTCTGTCCATGCTAAAAAATAAGCATAATGAACTGAAAAATAAAATAGAAAATTTAAAGCTTCTTGAGAAAAGTATCTCAGAAAAAATTGATTTTTTAAGTATAGTAATAAATGAATCAAGTAAAAATGAGGTGATTCTTAAAGAGTTTCCAGATAGAGAGATAATCACTTTTGGAAGGATAATAAGAGATGAAATTGATTTGAGTTATGGTTTTCTTGAACTTGAAAACAGCCTTGAAGAAATTTCACCAATTTTAGCAAGTAACAGACTTGGATTTATAATATCAAAAGAGAGTATAAAATGTTTAGAAGATACAAATTCAAACAAAATTTTTGTATTTACTAAAGGAAAATCCAAAGTGGATAAAAGGCACATTAAGAATGTAAAAGGTGGCACTTATGCGTGTATATATAATAGTGGAAAACCCTGGCATAGGGAAGAAAGTATAAAAAAACTTATTCGATATATAAAGGATAATGGACTTGTTGTAGCTGGTTATGCACTTCAAGTTGCTCAGGTTGATATAACAGTTACAGATATTTTGGATGAGGAATGTTTTGAAATACAGATTCCAGTTGAAATTAGTAAAAAATAGAAATAGCCCATTGATATTTAAATATCAATGGGCTATTTCTATTAATTTATAAATATAACATAAAAAATATTAATAATTTAATAAATCTGCATTGACATTTGTGTAACACAAAAGTTTATAATCGTAATAAATAAAATTGCTATTATATAAAAAATCTTAAGAGAGATGTGAAAACAGAAAATAACATCTACAGCGCAATTAAAGGAGGAATTTGCTATGAAAGAAACTTATGTTAAAAATTCAACAGGTGTTTTAAAAAAGGTATTATTATGTCCACCAACATATTTTGAATTTGAACCAATCAATGTAATAACTGAAGATTGGCTTAATAAGGAACAAAAGTCAGATAAAAAGGCTTGTTTAAGGGAGCATGCTGAATTAGTTCAGGCTTATAAAGAAAATGGAGTAGAAGTTGTGATGATGGATCCTGATCCAGATTTACCGTATGAGGTATTTGCAAGAGATTTTGGAGGATGTGTATCTGAAGGATTTATAATGGGAAGATTTAGAGAGCCTGTACGCCAAGGGGAAACTGCAAAATATGAAGCAAAAATGAAAGAACTTGGGATACCGTGTGTTGCAAGATGTACCTCTGGTGCGTATGAAGGCGGAGATTTTTGGTTTTTAGATAACTATATACTAGCACATGGAGTTATAGCAAGAACTGACTTTGATGGAGCTGAAAATGTAAAAAGGCAAGTTCATGAATTAGGATATGAAATGATTATGGTTCCTGCGTTAAGGCAAAATTTGCACCTTGATATGTGTTTCAATATAGTTGCCGAAAAGGTAGCAGTTGTATGTAAACAAGCCCTACCTTATAACTTCTTGAAGATGCTCGAGAAAAGAAAATTTACATTGATAGATGTACCTCAAGAAGGAGTTTTCAGACACTATTGTAATCTTCAATCCCTTGGAAATGATAGAATAATAACCTTTAAAAACAATAAAAAAGTAAATGAGCAGCTTGAAGCACTTGGACTCAAGACTATAAAGCTCAATTTAGTTGAAATACTTAAAGGAGGGGGAGGTCCTCATTGTATGACATTCCCTCTAGAAAGAGAATAAACTTTTCTATGTTTTAGGCATATTCAAAAAAATAACTAGTCAGTATGCTAGCCTATTTTGCATCTTTGACTTGTTATTTTCTTTCATATACCTTAATAATCGAGATATAGATAAAATTTCATCTACTGAAGATAGGAGATTTAGAGTAAGAATAACCTGTATAAATGCTTAGAGTATGGTTTGATGAAAAATAAAAGAAATCAATTTGTACATAAAGTACAAATAACATACTATATAATTGTTCGTTTTGTATATATAAATAATATTGATAATATGATAAATTATATATAATAAATTTATCATATTTATATTTTTTTAAATTAAATACTGTGAATATATCAAAAAATGTAGCATTTGATGTATATTAAGCTAATTTATAATGGATAAAGGAGGGAATAGAGATGACGGTAACTGGCGCAGACCTATTAGTAAATAATGTAGAAAAGTATTATAAGAGTTTTAAAGCTGTTGATAAGGTAAGTTTCAAAGTTAACAGAGGACAATTTCTGACTATATTAGGTCCAAGTGGGTCAGGAAAGACATCATTGTTAAAATTGATTGCAGGGTTTGAGAGAATAAATTCAGGCGAAATTTTGTTAAACGATGATAACATCGAAAAGAAAAAACCTTATGAAAGGAATATTGGAATGCTATTCCAAAATTATGCCTTATTTCCTCATATGACTGTTTTTGATAATGTTGCTTATCCTCTTAAGATTAGGAAGGTTGGTAAGGATGAGATAAAAAGAAGAGTTATGGATATGTTAAAAATGGTTGATTTAGAGGAAGTAGTAAATAGGTATCCTAAACAATTGAGTGGAGGTCAGCAGCAGAGGGTAGCCTTAGCCAGATCTATAGTATTTAACCCGCCATTGCTTTTGTTAGATGAACCTTTAGGGGCTTTAGATAAAAATCTTAGGCAGAAAATGCAACTTGAAATTAAGCATATACAACGTAAGGTTGGTATTACTACCATAAGCGTTACTCATGATCAAGAAGAAGCACTTACTATGTCTGATAAAGTCTGTATTCTAAATAAAGGGAAACTAGAACAAATAGATACACCAGAGAATATATATCAAAAACCTAAAAGTAGATTTGTAGCTGAATTTATTGGAGAAATAAATCTAATTCGAGGAAAAATAATTGAAACACGAGATGAAATTGCAACTATCAAGATTTTTAATAATCATATTGTTAAAGCGGAAATGGAACAGCCAGATCAATATTTAAGAGGAAAAGCTGTTTCTATAGCTTTAAGGCCTGAAGATATCATTGTTACAGAAGATAAAACTAATTATGAGAACAATATTAGTGCAGTTGTAAAAGAGGCTATTTTTGTTGGGGATGCTTTAAAAGTAAAAGTAGTTAATGAAGTACAAGGAGAAATGTTAATAAAAGCTAAGTCTTCATCTAAAAATTTATTAACTGTAGGTAAAAAAATCATATTAAATTGGGACATAAAAAAAGGTTGGTTAATAGGTGAATAGTTAAGATAAGTTAAAAATATGTAGGGGGGAGTAAATATTATGAAGAAAAAAATTGTGCTTATACTGAGTATATTGATGATGTTACTGGGTTTTACAGGATGTGCAGGAAATACGAGTAGTAAAAGTAGCAGTGATAAGGAGTTAGTTGTTGTTGATTGGGGTGGAGCTTATTCAGATGCGAGGAAAAAAGCAAATTACGAGTCTTTTGAGAAAAAATATGGAGTAAAAATAACGGTAGTTAATCCTACGGATTACGGTAAATTAAAAGCTATGGTTCAATCAGGAAATGTTGAATGGGATGTAATAAATGTAGATTCTGATTTTTCTATAAGGGGTGGCAAACAGGGACTGCTCGAAAAATTAGATTACAATGTAATTAAAAAAGATGGTATTGATAGTAGATTTGTAAATGACTATGGTATAGGATCTGATGTCTTTGATGTAGCGATTGGATATAATACAAATAGTTTTTCACAAAGTAATCATCCTAAAACTTGGGTTGAATTTTGGGATACTAGTAAATTCCCTGGATCACGTTCTATGTGGAAATATCCTTTAGCTACGTTGGAAAGTGCACTTTTAGCAGATGGTGTGAAGCCAGAGAATTTGTATCCTTTAGATTTAGATAGAGCTTTTAAGAGTCTTGATAAAATTAAGAGCAACGTTAAAATTTGGTGGACAACTGGAGCTCAACCACCACAGGCACTTGCAAGTGGAGATGTTACGGCAGCAGCAGCTTGGAATGGTCGTGTTGTTACAGCTAAAAGACAAGGATCACCAGAAGATGTAGAGTATAATGAAGCTTTAGTATGTGGAGATTCATGGGTAGTTCCAAAGGGTGCAAAACATAAAGATTTGGCTATGAAGTTTATAGCTTATATGAGTACACCGGAACAACAGGCAGAATTTTCAAAAGTGATTGATTATGCACCTACTAATTCCAAAGCTTTGAGTTTGCTATCAGAAGATAGAAAAAAGAGCATTGGAAAATCTGATTCCGACGCATCAAAAAAACAAATAGTAATAGATATCAAATGGTGGGCTGATAACTATGATTCTGTAGATCAGCGTTTTCAAAAATGGTTAATTAAATAAAAATAGGCTAGCATACTGACTGGTTATTTCTTTGAAAATGCCTTATGCTGAGTACTTTGAAATCCTATTTATAAACAGGATTTCAAAGTGCTAATGAATATAAAAAAATGAATATAAAAATTTGTTGATGTTTGGAGGGATGAAATTGATAAAAGAAAATTTACGAGAACAAGAGCTAACATTAGAAAATAATTCGAGAAAATATACTATTAATAATATATTAAATCCTAAGTGGATTTTGATCTTAATACCCATGCTTTTTATAGTATTGTTTACATTTATCCCTATATTGAAATTGTTCAAATTAAGTTTTGTAGATCAAAATGGATTTACATTAAAATACTTATCTCAGGTATTTACAGAAAAAGTGTATTTTCAAGTTATACTGCTTACGTTGAAGACAGGATTTATTATTACTATATTATCAATTTTATTAGCTTATCCTGTAGCATACTTCCTTGTTAAAACAAAATCTGCTAAGTTAAAGAAGTTTATCTTATTAGTTATTATGATACCCTTCTGGATTAGCTTGTTGGTACGTACATTTTCATGGATAATAATTTTACAAGACCAGGGCATATTAAATTCTTTTTTAATTTATATTGGATTGATAAATAAACCAATACATTTACTGTATAATGGAATTTCTGTAACAATTGGTATGGTACATGTATTGTTCCCATTTATGGTATTGAACATTTACTCATCTATGGAAAGTATAGATATGCAATTAGTGCAAGTAGCAGAAGTTATGGGAGCTAAACCAATGAGAGCATTTTGGGGAATATTTTTTCCTCTATCAGTTCCAGGTATACTATCTGGATCAATAATTGTATTTGTTCTGTCATTAGGATACTTTATTACTCCGTCATTATTAGGAGGATCACAAAATATGGTAATTTCTACCCTCATACAAAATAATATAAGTGCAACGTTAAATTGGCCGTTAGCAGCTTCTCTTGCATTAGTATTATTTATTATTACTATGATATTATTAGTGATTTTGGCTTTGTTAATGAAAAAAAATCATATGATCGGAGATGAATCGTAATGTGGCTTCCTATAGTTGTAATTGTTGTATTGTTTTTTCTTATAGCACCTGTATTTGTGCTTGTGCCATTATCATTTACTTCTTTAAGTTATTTTAAGTTTCCACCGCCAAGTTTTTCTATGCAGTGGTATCATGCATTTTTTAATAATAGTCAATGGGTACAATGTTTTGGTAGAAGTATAGTTATAGCAGCTTTAACGGTAGGAATGTCTCTTGTTATAGGAACTATGGCAGCAGCTGCCGTTACAAGAATAGAATTTAAACATAAAGATGTTTTTATGGCGTTTATGGTACTGCCAATGGTCATTCCTGTAATTATAATTAGCATAGCACTTTACAATACATTTTCCTCGTTGGGTTTAACTGATACTATATTAGGATTAGTGTTAGCACATACCTTATTGTCCATACCTATGGTTTTTGTAACCGTCATGACAGGGCTCAAATCAGTTGATAAAAATATTGAATTGGCAGCAATGGGATTGGGTTCTAAATATATAAGCATATTTTTTAATATTACATTACCACAAATTAAGCCATCTATGGTTTCAGCTGCAATATTTGCTTTTAGTACATCCATTGATGAAGTAACGGTTACTATGTTTATATCAGGAGCCAAAACAAAGACTCTTCCAGTTGCTATGTGGGAAAGTATGAGAAATAATATAACTCCAGATATAGCGGCAGTATCTACCATATTAATTTCTATTACTCTAGTAATGTTGTTCATACAGGAAATTGTAAGAGGTAGAAGTGCAAAGATAAGGCAAAATTAAATATCTGTTTTTATTGTAATTAAAATATATTACATGAGGGGGTGTTTAATAAATCATGATAATTAATTGTGGCAATGTAAATACTCTTCCTTATGCTGATAAGTTAAAACTTGTAGCAGGTAAAAATGGAATTGACAGAGTTATAAAATGGGTTCACTATATGGAAAATCCAGAATATATTGATTGGCTTAAAGGAGGAGAGTTGGTTTTAATTACTGGCGTACTTATAAAAAATAATCTTTCTTTGCTTTTAAACTTTATAAAAGATTTAAATTACAAAAATGTAGCAGGGCTTGTTATAAATATTGGTCCATATATTGAAAAGACTCCTTTGGAAGTGATAGATATGGCAAATTCTTTTGATTTTCCAATTTTTGAACTTCCTTTTCAAATAAGATTTATTGATATAAGTCAAAGCATATGTAAAGCAATTTTTATGAGTAAAGTTGAACAGGAGTCTATGAATAGTTTTATGAAAAGCATAATTTATGGCAATTCAAGTTGCAGTGAAGAGATTGTAAATAGAGCTATTTTTTACGGATATAATCCCAATAAATTGTACTGTACTTTTGTTGTACAAATTGATAATTTCACACAACTTATAATGAAGGATAGAACTTGGGATGAAGAAATTGCATTTAGACTTGTTCAGCAGATTAGCCAAATTATAATAGATGTCATGAGTAATCACGACAAAAATATAATTCATATAGTTGAAAATAATTTTATTATGATTATGATGCCCATAAGTAAAATATGGAGAAATAAAGTAAATTTAATTGCGAAGGAAATAATTGATAGCATAAATGATAAGTTGAAAAACATAAAGGTAAGTATTGGAATAGGAGGATTTTGGACAAAACTAGACGATTTAAAATATAGCGTGAATAAGGCTCAAAAAGCATTGAAAATTTTTAAGATTATAAAAAGTAAAAATAATATATGTAATTACGATGATATTGGAATATACAAATTATTGTTCGAAATAGGCAAAGTAGAAGAAATGAAAATATTTTACAAAGAAATATTGGGAAAATTAATTGACTATGATTCTAAAAATTCTACAGCACTAGTAGAAACTTTAGAAGTATATATAAGTCAAAATTGTAATTTAATAGACACTGCCAATTCACTTTTTATTCATAAAAACACATTGAAATATAGAATCAGAAGAATAGAAGAAATATCAAACTGCAGTCTTAAAAATATGGATAATCTTCTTAATTTTAATATGGCTTTTAAGATAAGAAACTTTATGACATGTATTTAAAGGACAAATATTATATTTTATAATTGTCTACTTTATATATACAAAACTCAATGATAATATGTTAAGTTATATACATGATAATTATTAAATTATTAAATTATTACATGATATTTAAATAATATATTAATAATTGCCAGGTGTAAATAAAGATTGATATTTGGGAGGAATTAAAATGATTAGAGAAAATAATGCAAAAATTGTAACTGAAATACCTGGACCCAAGTCAAAAGAACTTATAAAAAAGAGAGAAAAATATGTGGCCAAGGGAGTTAGTTGTTCTTCACCTATATTTGTGGAAGAAGCCAAAGGAGCACTTATAAAAGATATAGATGGAAATGTGTTTGTTGATTTTGCAGGAGCTATAGGAGTTCAAAATGTTGGACATGCAGATAATGGAGTAGTAGAAGCTGTAAAAGCTCAACTTGACAAATATATTCACCCTAGTTTTCACGTGAATATGTATGAGCCCTATGTTGCACTTGCAGAAAAGCTTGTACAAATTACTCCTGGAAATTATGAAAAGAAAGCTATGTTTGCAAATAGTGGAGCAGAAGCTGTTGAAAATGCAATTAAAATAGCTAGAGCATATACTAAAAAGTCTGGAGTTATTTCACTTCAAGGTTCTTTTCATGGAAGAACTAATATGACAATGTCAATAACAAGTAAATATAAGCCTTACAAAAATGGATTTGGTCCTTTTTCTACAGAAACTTACAAGACTGAGGCAGCTTATTGTTATAGATGTCCATTAGGATGTAAATATCCAGACTGCGATATAGCATGTGCAGAAAAATTAAGAACTATGTTAAAAACTGTAATTTCAAAAGACATGATAGCCTGTTTAATAGCAGAGCCTGTACAAGGAGAAGGTGGATTTGTAGTACCTCCAAAAAAATATTTTAAGATGCTCCAGGAAATATGCAATGAAAATGATATAGTATTTATAGTAGATGAAGTCCAGGCAGGTTTTGCAAGAACAGGAAAGTTATTTGCACATGAACACTTTGATGTTGATGCTGATATTATAACAATGTCAAAATCTATAGCAAATGGAATTCCATTGAGTGCAGTTGTATAGAAGATGCTATTGGCAAACTTAGTGTACAAGAACAAGTAAAATA
>DAISLB010000006.1:21439-37972 GCA_036820645.1 Clostridium sp. | reverse complement strand
GTTGTAGGAAGATCTGAAATTATGGATGCCGCTTGTGTTGGTGGTATTGGAGGAACATATGGAGGGAGTCCTCTTGGGTGTGTTGCGGCACTTAAGGTTATAGAAAAAATAGAAAAAGACAATCTCTGTGAAAAGTCTAGACAAATGGGAGCTTATATAGTTGATAGACTTAATAATATGAAGAAAAAATATGATGTAATAGGTGATGTACGAGGACTTGGATCAATGATAGGGTTGGAATTTGTAAAAGATAGAAATACGAAAGAGCCTTATGGAGAAATTGTTAAAAAAATTACTGACTATTGTTTTAAACATGGAGTAATATATTTAAATGCAGGTTTGTTTGGCAATGTAATTAGATTCCTTCCACCTCTTGTAATAACTCATGATCAACTTGAATATGGCTTAAAAGTATTAGAAGATGCTATTGGCAAACTTAGTGTACAAGAACAAGTAAAATATGAAAGTATAGTTTAGTGATTTTTAGTTGTATAAATAATTTTGCGTATTATTTATAAAAAAGTATAAAAAAAAGACTTGGTATATTTCTATGCCTAGTCTTTTTTATCTTTAAGATTTTCTGAAGTGTTAGCGTAAGAAAATCATCTATAACTTTCAATTTTCCACTATCAATTCTCAATTGTTTATCATAGGACTTAAATATTATATTGTTATGCACAGTAGCATATTTTTATTAATCTAATAAAAATATGGCAAAAAATTTGACTTTTGATAAAATAGAAAATATAATAATACAAAATGAAATAGAACATAATAAAGCTACAATAAAATAAAAGATATAATAATACAAGACAAAGTAAAACATAATAAGACTGCAATAATTCTAAACTTTCATTGTACACATTTCTTATCCAATATTGAAATGATGACTCAGCTGTTAAAAGTTCTTTTTTCCATTGAGGAAGATTTTATTTTTAATGAAGAAAAGCAAAAAAGAGGACTTCAAATCATGCTTGAAGATCATAAGAATCGATGTGTATTTATAGCAGAGTATAATGGCTAGATTGTTGGAATGGTTTCGGGTCAAATTTTAATTTCAACTGCTGAGGGAGGGATATCCGTATTAGTAGAGGATTTAGTTGTTAAGGAAGTTTATAGGAAACGGAGTATTGGAAAAGAACTTCTTTTTAAAATAGAGAGATGGGCAGCTTTAAAAAAGGCAAAGAGACTACAGCTTTTAGCAGAAAGTGACAATTGCCCCGCGTTAAATTTTTATAGGCATTTGAACTGGAAGGATACAGCTCTTATATGTTTAAACAAAAAAGGCATATAGACTATTTTTATTATATAATCCGTCATAGTAAGAATAAGGTTATCAACTGTGAACTTTAGGTAGAACTAAATAAAGGAGGTGCATTATGTCAGTTATAATAGAACACAATAAAAAACTTATCATAGATAGAACTTTACCTGAAATTATAAAAAGATCAGAAAAAGTCCATGAAAATGTGATAAAAAATTTTTTAGTATTATTAAAGGAAATAGGAGTGGATTTAATAGAGATAAATAAGAGTGCTTTAGATAAAATTGAAAATTTTCCTAAAGACCTGGATTATATATATAGTGTAGAGGATATCTCTGATTTATATTTTTTTAATAAATATAAATTTAAATATATAGCTGTAGATTATGAAAGGGCTGTTACCTTTAATAAGGATATTTTAAATAGACTGAAAGATAGTGAGTTAATACTTGGAGTGGACATTAAAATTTTAGATAAATTACTTTCAGGTGAAGATAATAAAATCTTTAATGAATTAAACATAAGCTGTTTAAGAATAAAGGGTATTGTAAAATACAATTTATCTGGATGGAGCAGATTAATAGAAAATATAAAAACTTGTTTTTCTACAGATGTGGATTTTTGTCCAGATAATAAGTTTTATATGGCAACTGCAATAGGTATGGAAGCTTGTGCTGATGGTGCGGATTTTATAACAGGAGCTTTTAATGGACAAATTTATGGATATGCAGCTCTAGAGGAAATTGTTTTAGGACTTAAAGTGATAAAAAAGGGTGAAGTATCCGGAAATTTAAAGTTAGTAGCCGAACTGGCAAAAGTGTACGCACAGCTCACCGGTGAAAAGGTGTATTGTATGAAGGCTGTAATTGGAGAAGATATTTTTAAATATGAATCTGGTATTCATGTAGATGGAATAGCAAAAAATCCATATACCTATGAACCTTATAATCCCTATGATATTGGAGAAAAAAGGACTATGTATATAGGAAAACATTCAGGAAAAAAAGCAGTAATGCTGCGTCTTAAAGAGCTAAATATAGATTACGAAGGAAGTAATGAAAATAATTTCTTAAATAAGATAAGGGAAGTCAGCGTAAAACTAAAGAGAAATATTTTTGATGAGGAATTAATTCAACTCTATAAAGAATTTAAAGATACTGGTTTGCAATAAAATAATTCTATTATAAATTGTATATTGAAAAGATATTAATAACTGGTGAATTGTCAATTGTTCATTAAAAAAGGAGTGATGTAAGATGAATGTTAATATTGTAGACACTACTTTGAGGGATGGAGAACAAAAGGCGTGTATAGCATGGGGTATAAAAGAAAAAGTAGAAATTGCTAAAATTATAAATGATATGGGTATTACTCAGATAGAAGCAGGGACAGCAGCTATGGGGGGAGATGAAAAGAAAAGTATTGAGAAAATTGTAAGTCTGGATTTAGATAGTAAGATATCATCATGGAATAGGATGAATATAGAGGATATAAACCATTCTATAGATTGTGGCGTAGATATAGTTCATATATCCATTCCTTCATCGGATCTTCAAATTGGATCTAAACTAGGGAAAAACAGAATTTGGGTTGTGGATGCTATAAAAAAGTGCATTGCTTACACACTAGACAAAGGATACGAGGTAACTGTAGGATTGGAAGATGCCAGCAGGGCGGACATAAATTTTTTAGTTAAATTATGTGAAACTGTTTTTGAAATGGGAGTAAAGAGAGTTAGGTATGCAGATACAGTAGGTATTTTATATCCTAGGAAAATTTTTTACCACATAAATAAATTGAGGCAGGAGGTACCCGTAGAAGTGGAAGTACACACACATAATGATTTTGGAATGGCACTAGCTAATTCTTTGGCAGCAGTAGAGGCAGGGGCTGCATTTGTAGATTGTACTGTTACGGGTATAGGAGAACGGGCCGGCAATTGCGATTTTGTAAAGTTTGCTCAGGTTTTATATATGTTGGAAGGTAACAGGGTGTCATCTAAAAATCTTGATGATTTAATTGAAATGGAGCGGCAAATTAAAGATATTATAAAACTATCAGCATAATTTTAAATAGCTACAATTCTCTAAATTAGGAAGGAGATTGCTATGGGAATGTACATGGTAAGTTATGATTTAAGTCATCCAGAGTACAATAATGAAAAAGTAAATTTAAGCAAATTTTTAATGGGTACTGATAGGCTAGTTATTTGTGAAGTTCCTGATCCCGAGAAATGGGTTATAAACAAAAAATTAAATTGGAAAAATAAAATATATAATACAAGACATAAAAATACTAATAAAAAAATAGTTATAAACTGGCAATTTCAAGTAAGACAGGTGAAAATATAGATGAACATTTTGGACATACTGATAGATTTTATATTTATTCCTATGATAAAAATGGTATTAATTTTATAGAAATAAGAAAAATCTACAGGTATTGTATAGGAGTTGAGGAATGTTATAACCATGATGAGAAAATTTCTAAAATATTAAAAGCTGTAGAAGACTGTGATGTTGTGTTAACTTTAAAAATAGGGGTACATGCTATAAAAAAGTTAGAAGAAAGAGGTATTAAAATAATTCAGATAGATACAACTGTATATAAAGGAATTGAAAGAGCTCTAGAAGAAATTATAATTAGGTGTTGATGTTAAGTATAGGAAATGATATCAATAGAAAAAGGATTTACTATGCTGTGTAAAACAACATAATAAATCCTTTTATTTAATGGGAACGTCCATAGGTTTGTGTAAAATAGACTAGACAGGATAAAATTTATTTGGAAATTACTATAGGATTATGTTCCTGTAGTAATTTTTATTTTTTAGGGAATAACTAATAATAGTGTATTATGACTTTCTAATAATAGTATTGTTCCAATGTTCATATCATACTTTGATTGTTTTATATAATTTTCACAAGTACCTCTTTTTTTATAGAAATCTACTGCTTCATTGGCACTAATCTCCATGTTAGTTACGTAAAAATCATGGTCATATTCGTCATACTCAAACATTTTTTCTTGAATTACTTTTTGTTCAACTTTTTTCTTTCTTGTTATTATAAAATTTCATCCTTATGTTTTGCTTTTATTAAATAGTGGTAACCAGCACTTCCTATTACTTCAATTATTTCCTCTGAAAAATATCCTGAATCCATACGAAAAACAATGTCTTTAATAAAATCTTTATTATTGTTGGTTTGTCTAGTTTTGGATAGGATTTTCTAATTTACTACGCAGTTTTTGGGTATAAAATATTCAAGTAATAAAGAACCCAAGTAATAAAGAACCAATGATAAGTATATATTCAGTTAAGAAAGCTAATTCAGTAATGTTAATTATAGATGATAATGGAGTAGGTATAATTGATAAAGATATAAATAGAGTTTTTGAAAAAGGTTTCACTGGTGAGAATGGAAGGAAATTTAGCAAAAGTACAGACCATTTTAATATAAATCTAAGAATTTTTTAATGTAGTTTTAATGCTGAGTGTTATAATGTATAATGCAATGAAATTAATTAGTACTTTACAGAGGTGACGATTAAAAATGAATATGGAACTTTTTAGATTAATAAATAACTTGGCAAATAAAAATATGATTTTGGATAAGGTAATGATTTCCTTTTCCAAATATTCACCTTACATATTTACGGCAGTTCTTAGTATAGTATTTATTCTAGGAATTGTAAAAAAGAATTCTAATTATAGAAAAGGTGCTGTTAATGCCTTAATTATTACTTCAGTAAACTTAATTTTAAACTGCATTATTGGAGGCATTTATTATGTAGATAGACCTTTTGTTCATAATAAAGTAAATCTATTGTTTCCCCATGTAAGTAATGCATCATTTCCAAGTGACCATGCAGCGGGAACAATGAGTATAGCATTAGGCTTTAAAAATTATAACAAGTCACTTAGTCTAATATTAACCGTCTTATCGTTGATTGTAGGATTTTCAAGAGTATATGTGGGGCACCATTATCCTATGGATGTTATTGGGGCATATGCAATTGTATTGGGAACAAACTACATATACAATTTAAAATTAAGAAGTAAAATTCAAAATTTATATGAAGCAGTTGAAAAAATTTTAATAGCGTATTTTGCAGTATAAGTTGATTTTTTGTTTAGAAACTCTATAGTTATTAGTAAAGCTTAATGGTTATACTTGTATATGTGAGGTGAAGGTTTTGCAGTTTGTAATAGGATTATTTAATCATTATGGATATATTGTATTATTAATAGCTTTAATGTTAGAAATTATAGCATTTCCCTTACCTGGAGAAGCACTTATGACCTATTGTGGATATGTTATTTATCAGGGAAAAATGAGTTTAATTATGAGTATCTTAATTGCCACATTTGGAGTAAGTATAGGTATTACTTTATCTTATTTTATTGGAAAAATATTAGGAGTAACTTTTTTTGAAAAACATGGACATTATATTCATATAAACAAAGGTAGATTGGATAAGGTATCTCTATGGTTTCAAAAATATGGTAATAAATTGCTAATTATAGCATATTTTATTCCAGGTATAAGGCACGTTACAGGGTATTTTTCAGGTATTACAAAGATATCATATAAAAAATTTTCAGTTAACGCATATATAGGAGCTTTTATATGGACCACTACTTTTATTTCATTGGGAAGTATCCTTGGAGTTAATTGGTCAAAATATCATCCCTTGTTAAAAAAGTACTTACTAATGGGAAGCTTAATTATTGGTGCTGTTGTAATTGCTATATATATTTATAAAGCTCACAGACAAAGAATATTTGATTTTGTCTTAAGATCACTTAATAGAAGTTTAAAAATATTACATTCTCTTGGAAAAATAAAAATTGTTATGGTGAGAATGGCAGTTTCTTTTTTAATATTTTCAGCTTTTATAATTGGAATTATTCAAAATTATTTAGCAAATTAATTTAGAGTAGTGGGGCTTAGTTTGAATATAATTTTGATGGAAGTTTACAGGGTATTGCCTAAAGTAAAATTTTTTGGTTGGTATAAATTTTAAATTTTGGTTGAAGACATTGACACTTTAATAAATATAATTCATATTATAGAGCTTTTATTTTTTACTTAGAAACTCTATAATATGAATTATAACAAGTGAGCCGGATACCAATAAAAAAACAGATGTAGAAAAAAGGTTAATTAAAGTAATTATATCTTGTTTTGTTGTGACCTGGATGAATCCTCAAGCTATTATTGATGGCTCACTTCTCCTTGGGGGATTTAGGGCATCTCTTTCTTATGAAACTTCCTGGTACTTTATACTGGGATCTTGCATGGCATCAGTTTTTTGGTTTACTTCTCTTGCAACTCTTGTGTCGATTTTTAAGCGAAGTTTTAACAAAAAATCAATTAAAATAATTAATAGGATATGTGGTATAATAATAATTTATTATGGAGTAAGGTTGGGTTTAAATTTTGTATTATCAAAATAAAGGATTTGAAGGTATATGTTAAATATTGATTGGAAACCAGATAAAAAGTCTTTTATTCCTATATATAAGCAGATTATAAATTATATAAAGCAAAAGATAGGGAATGGAGAATGGACTATAGGAGAAAAGTTACCATCACAGAGAGAATTAGCAGAAAAGTTTGAGGTAAATAGAAGCACCGTTGTAGAAGCCTTAGATGAGCTAAAAGCCGATGGTTTAATTGAGGGAAAAGGTAAAAATGGTACTAGAATTATAAATAATACATGGTCTTTGATGGCTTCTATGCCATCGAGTAGTTGGGAAGGTTATATAAAAAACGGAATACATAAGCCTAATTTACGCACAATTCAAATTATAAATAAGTTAGAATACAGAGATGACATAATAAGGCTTGGAACGGGTGAACTTTCTCCTGAATTATTTCCAAAAGATATGATGAAGAAGGTATTTGAAAATGTGTCTAATAGTCTAAGTTCTTTAAGTTATGAAATGGCTAAGGGTTCCCCTAAATTAAGAAAGGTTATAAGTGAGTATTTAAAAAAGTTCCATATAAATGTGTCATCAGAATCAATACTAATTGTTTCAGGTTCACTTCAGGCTCTTCAGTTGATTTCAATGAGCATACTAAAGCCTGGCTCTAGGATACTTGTGGAAAATCCATCATATATAAAATCACTTCATGTATTTGATTTTTCTGGAGTTAGTTTCACTGGGATATCTATGGATGCAGATGGAATTAGGTTGAATGAAATTTTAAAAAATATAGACAGAAATACGTCTTTTCTATATACTATTCCAACATTCCATAATCCTACGGGTATATTAATGCCCCAGTATAGAAGAGACAAACTATTGGATTTATGTACTAAAGAGAGAATCCCAATTATTGAAGATGATGCCTATAGAGAATTATGGTTGGATGAAATGCCACCTTATCCAATAAAAGCAAAAGATGAAAATGGAATAGTACTTTATATGGGGACCACATCGAAATCAATAGCAGCAGGAATGAGAATAGGGTGGGTTGCTGCGCCTGAAACTGTTGTTGAACGACTCGGAGATGTTAAAATGCAAACGGATTATGGCGCAAGTTCTATTTCACAGTATGTAACTGCGGAATGGATAGAAAGTGGATTTTATGAAATATATTTAAAAGAACTTAGAAAGAAACTTAAAATAAGAAGAGAAATTGCATTAAATGTTCTTGAAAAATATTTTTTTGACATAGCCTGTTGGAACATTCCAAAAGGAGGGTTTTACATATGGTTAAAGCTTAGAAATAAAATAGACATGAAAAAACTTTTTTATAAATGTTGTAAAAACGGAATATTAATCAATCCAGGATATATATACGATTTTACTAAAAACTATAATATAAGGATATCCTATTCATATGCTTCTCTTTATGACCTGAAGTTTGGTTTGAAAAAGCTTTCACAAATAATAAGAAATTTGTAATTTACCAGCAGTAGAATTTTTAGATAATAGATAAATATATCTATGTTACTAGTAATAAAAATACAAAAAAGTTAGAGGGCATAGAGTTGATTATTAAATTTAATACTATTAGTGCAATAAAGTAGTCATAGTACAAAAACTCTAAAAAACTAGCAGATATTATGCAGTAAAATATTGAACTTTGTACCATGAAAGAATGGTTTATTAAGTTAATATATCAATAGGAAGCAAAACAGAAAAAACAAACGTTTTCACTAAAGTCTAGTTATTTTAAGATTTATTAATAATACACCGGGTCGCGTGATGATTTTAGCGGCACTTATGTAGGAGGGTTTATTTCCAACACAGCTTATGTTGTTGGTCTTCAAATGGCTAGATTAATCGTTATTTCTACAAAAATATAATAAACACTAAAATAATTTGAATTCTATAAATTCAAATTATAGTTGAAATAGATTATAGTTCAAATATAGATAAATATTTTCGAGCAAAAGTAAGTGTATTTGCTTGAAAAAATTACTTATTGCGCATAGAGAAGGAAGGTTATGAAGTGAGGTATTATGGAGAAGAGGCATTGGGTCTCGTTGAAACAGTTGAAACATTAGAAACGGTTCCTGCAATTGAGGCAGCAGACAACAAAATGTTTAAAGCTGCTGATATTGAATTAATATCATATGAAAATAAATATAGGTTCTACTCTTGTTACAATCATGGTAAAGGATGATGTTGCTACTGTCAGGGCATATGTGAAAGCAGGAGTTACTGCTGCTGAAATAGGTAAATTGGCAGCTTATATTTCTGTATCCAGGCCTTGAAAAAATCATCAGACGTTACTCAATTGAACATTTTTTCCACAGGAAAAGCTGGATGAAATTGTTGAGCGTATGGTTGAAGAAAGTGGAAAACATACCCGTAAACTTGCCATGATGTCTTAGAATGAAACTGATTATGGTAGATGGCAGGATAAGTAATCAAAAATCGATTTGTTTGTGAGTATTTGCCAGCTAGGCTTAGAAGAATGCGCTGTGTAGGCATTATTAATGAGAATGGCCAGGATAAGACGATGAATGTAGGCATACCTATGGTGTACTTATTGCGTTATGTTATTCAGCCAGTCCCGTTCCTACTACCATATATAAGGCGTTAATTACAATTAAGTTCGATAATGCGATTATCTTTTCTCCACATTCTAGAGCAAAGGAAACAATTTGTAAATGGAGGAATTGGTAATGAATCAGTATTTATTGAACGGTACAGCTGATATCAAGCAGTATGAATTCAGAAATGGTTGGCAAATCTGCATAAAAATTGGCTATGAAAGGAGGTCTCAGCATTCCTAAAAGTAGCACAGTCGAAAATTGCATTGAGCTACTGTTTAGCGAGAGAAGTGGTCACACTCTTGTTATACATTCAAAAGATGAAGATGTGATTCGCCAGTTCATATTAAAAGACCTGTGGGTAGGATGCTTGTTAATATACCTGCTTCCTTTGGTAGTATGGTGCTACAAGTAATTTATTTCCCGCTTTAACTCTAGGTAGTGGATCGGTAGGTAAAGGTATTACCTCCCATAATGTTTCACTAATGAATCTCATTTATGTCCGTAAAGTTAGATATGGCGTGCGGGAGGAAGATAGAAGAGATTATTAATACTAATAGATTTAGGCTTAAAAATAGGTTTAAAAATCAGATAGTTAAATTTGAAGTGAGTATGAAAGAAAGCTATTTAAAACGAAGGCCTTCTATTACGACATATCGTGCTAAGGCTACTGCAAAGATTGTTAAATGTTTCCACTATTGATGTGAGACTGTACCTACAGAAGATGCTAGAGATTATTGCATGTGGTATTCCGTTGATTTAAAAGCTCATCTGCTGCCCGCGTTTTGCATGCCGCAAGGTATAAGAGGATGGGCTGAGTTGAAAATTTATCTGAATGCCAAAATGAATTAAACAGAAAATTGGTTGGTATGAGTGATACGAAGGCAGCAATGATTGAAAGAAAAGCAGTCATTTTTAGTGTACGAAATACAATATGTATGATGGACCGGGAGTAAGGATACTTGTATTCTTAAAGGATGCCCATTGTGTTGCAAGTGGTGTGCTAATCCTGAAGGACAATTACGAAAATGTGAAGTTATGTTCAAAAAGAATTTGTGTACTAAATTGCGGTGATCATGTTTCTGTTTGTCCGGTTGGAATACATACAATGTCAAAAGGACTGAAACATGAGGTGGATCATAGTATTGATTGTCTAGGTTGCCGCAAATGAGATAATGTTTGTACTGAGTCTGCAATATCCATTGTTGGAGAAGAAAAAAGCGTTTCTGAAATTTAGAATCGATATTTAAGGTTGCTGAGTTCACGGATTTGTACTTTTTTGATATAAAAAATGTTGATCCTGAACGCCACTATTATGAGGTTGATTGTGTAATTAACTTCTTGATGCTTTTCCGTGATTGTAAAAACTTTAAAGGTATAGATCTGCTTCCTTATCATAAGTTAGGTGTAAACAAGTATACACAGCTAGGTATAGAGTATCCAATAGAGCAAAATCCAGGCTTAAACAGTAATGATTTGGATAGGATTGAAAGCTGGATTAAAAATGTGATTTTTCCAGTTTCAATTATAAAGTACTGATAAGTAGTTAGTAGAATAGAAAATAGATAGAGAGGAAACTTTTAAATGAGACATAGAAAAGTTTCAGAGTCTTATTACCAGGTTAGTGTTCCTAGATGGTGAGGCACCAGAGTTCTAAAAGAATATCTATTTTTAAAAGAAAAGTAAAGGGGGGCCAAAATGAAATTTATTACCGAAATTGATTTGCGGGATTTATACAGAAAAGAACCTTTTACACATTATGAGTTAGAACCGGGGGCAAGATTTACGCCTGGAGCACGTCAGTTTCTGTCAGATAAGGGTATAAATATACTTGACAATGGTCCTTACACAAACAAGAAAGCTGAAAACAAGAAGAAGGCTGTGGAAAAACAGCAGATTGTTGGGAAACAGCAGATTGTTGAAAAACAGCAGATTGTTGAAAAACAGCAGACTGTAGAAGGAAAGCAGGCTATAAATAAAAATATAAATAAAAATGAGATATCTGCACTACTGGAAAAGAGAAATAAATGGAGAAAGAAGAAACTTTACAGCAAGATGAAATCAGTGGAAGCGTTGTTCCTTATCACAGAAGAAGAACTTTTGAATAGGGATGCTTTTTTAGCACAGAGTCTTATTAATTTAGGTAAACAGTTTACTAAAATTAAAAATGCTCTGAAGGATAAAAGTCCCGTTGAAAATCTTTGTATTAAGGAATGCACAGGAATAAATGCTAATAATTTTTCCCTTGATTTCGACGATTGCTTTGAAATTACAGAATTTCATATGCAGTTGAAAAAGGGCAGAGATATTATAATTTTGCATAGGTTGCGCTGTGCTCTTCGTGAAATTGAACCTCTTATTTTAGAAACATATGAACTCAGTGAGGATGAGGACAAACTGTGTAATGATATTATTGGAAAGATCAATCAGATTGTTAATGCTTTGTCCCAAATGATTTGTTCTATTTTTGGAGGTAATATATGTCAGAGAAAAATTTAGGTTATAAGTTCTGTGACAAGTTTGTACAAGATTTTGAAAATGTAGTGAAAAATCCTATTGTGAGTAAATCTTCTGTTTATTATACGGGAGTGGATTTAGGTACCGCATGTGTTGTTGTAGCAGTTTTGGATGAAAACTATAAACCGGTAGCAGGTGCTTATAAGTATGCTGATGTAGTTCGGGATGGCATGGTTGTTGATTATATTGGTGCAATTGATATTGTTAGAAAAATGAAGCAGGACATTGAGGAAAAGTTAGGTGCAGAGTTAATTTATGGTGCTGCGGCTATTCCACCTGGAACAGATGCGTTAGACTCAGGAGCAGTTAAGAATGTAGTTCAAGCCGCGGGATTTGAATTGACGAGCGTACTCGATGAACCAACGGCTGCCAATAAAGTCCTTAAAATTAAAAATGGTGCAGTTGTAGATATTGGTGGTGGAACAACTGGAATTTCAATTCTAAAGGATGGAAAAGTTGTTTATATTGCGGACGAGCCAACAGGAGGTACTCAATTTTCACTAGTTGTTTCTGGTGCATATAAAATGCCTTTTGCGGAAGCAGAATTGTACAAGCGTAATCCTGAAAATCATAAAGAGCTCTTACCTGTATTGAAACCGGTAATTGAAAAAATTGCATCTATTATTAATCAACATATTAAAGGTTACGATGTTAAGGAATTATCTTTGGTAGGAGGAACATGCTGCCTAACGGGTATTGAAAAAGTTATAGAGAAGACGACAGGAATTCCTACTCATAAACCACAAAATCCACTTTTTGTAACACCTTTAGGTATAGCACTTAGTTGTACGCAGGAAAGTACAGAATAGATATGCTTATGCAGCGGATGTTGCTGAAAAGGTAGTTGATGTTAGAGTAGAAGATATTAAAGGTAGTTGTCCACAGAACATGATAATGATTGCGATTTTTAGCGACACATCATCTGTTGAATCACCAATTCAGGAGATTAAGCACAGTTTGAAAAAGGAGAAAGTTTTATGTTAATAGCAAGACTGATTGACAATGTATGGGCAACAAGAAAATCAGAATCACTTAATGGATTAAAATTTATGTTAGCAGAAGTAATTAGCGGTACTGGTGCTGGTCAGCATTTAATTGTTGTAGATATAATCGGTGCCGGTATTGGGGATAGAGTTATTGTTTCAATAGGGTCATCAGCCCGAAAAATGTTGACTAATGATAATATCCCGATTGATGCGGTTGTCGTTGGAATTATTGATGAAGACTGCAAATTTGAATAGACTCATGAGAGGAGGTACAGGAATGAGTATTCTTGATATGGTGCGTGAAGCTGGTGTTATTGGTGCAGGTGGTGCAGGATTTCCTACACATGTGAAATTAGCATCAAAAGCAGAATATATGCTTCTCAATGGAGCAGAATGTGAACCGCTAATGCGTGTAGACCAGCAGTTAATGAAGATGTTTCCAGATGAAATAATTAAAGGATTAGAAACAGCAGCAAAATTAGTTGAGGCAAGTAAAGCAATTATAGGTATTAAAGGAAAGCATAAAGATGTAATTTCTATACTTAATGAGAGGATTGAGGCATTACAGCTAGGTGATTTTATTAAGGTGGGAATTCTTCCTGATATTTACCCAGCAGGTGATGAACAAGTTCTAGTTTATGAATTGACTGGAAGAGTTGTTCCTGAAACGGGTATTCCAATTAAAGCAGGATGTGTAGTATGTAATGCAGAAACAGCATTGAATATTTATAATGCTACTATGGGAAAACCAGTTACAGAAACATATGTTACAGTTGCAGGAGATGTACCTAATCGCCTTACTGTAAAGGTGCCAGTAGGTACACCTATTGTAGATGTACTGAAGTTGAGTGGTATAGAAAATTTTGATGATTATACAGTTATTGATGGTGGCCCTATGATGGGACCTGTAAAAAAAGATGGTGTAGATGGATATGTTGTGAAGAAAAATAAGGGATACGTAGTTTTGAAATCAGATCATCCTGTAATTCGTAAGAAATCTACTACCCTAGAACAAGCTAAAAGAGTAAATAGATCTGCCTGTGAGCAGTGTCGTATGTGTACTGATATGTGTCCACGTTTTCTTCTTGGACATGGTACGCAGCCGCACAAGATGATGAGAGCTATGAACTATGCATTGACAAACTTTGAAGAACAGAAGATTTCACAGTTATGTTGTTCATGTGGATTATGTGAAATGTTCTCATGCCCAGCAGGATTGTATCCAAAAGCTGCAAATCTTTATTTTAAGGGAAAATTAGCAGAACAAAAAATAAAATATAAACCAACAAAATCAGAATTTACTCCGCGCAAGAGCCGTAAGAATAGGTTAGTTCCAAGTAAACGTCTTATTGCAAGATTACGTTTGACTGCTTTTGATAAGCCAGCTCCTATGACGGATCTTGAATTACAACCTCAAGAGGTTCATATCTCAACAAGACAGCATGTAGGTGCACCTGCGGTTCCAATTGTTGCCGTTGGTGAACATGTAGAAGCTGGACAACAGGTTGGTAAAATTCCTGAAGGTGCTTTAGGTGCTAATATTCATGCAAGTATTTCAGGAACAGTTGTGGAATGTGGAAATGATTTTGTAGTGATAAGGAGGGAATAATATGGCACAAGCAATAGGTATGGTTGAATTTACGAGCATTGCTCGTGGTATATATGCAGGAGACCAGATGGTAAAAACTTCGGAGGTGGAAGTAGTTACAGCAGGTACTTCTTGCCCTGGTAAGTATATTGTCATTGTTCAAGGGGATGTTGCAGCAGTGCAAGATTCAGTGAGTGTAGGTGAAAGATTTGCAGGAGAGTTTTTGGTTGATTCTATTATTATACCAAATGTTAATCCATTAGTATTTCCTGCAATTACAGGCGCAACGATGCCAGATGAAATTCATGCGCTAGGAATAATGGAGTCTTTTTCTTTGGCAACAATGGTTATTGCTGCCGATGCAATTTTGAAATCTGCTGAATTACAGCCTTTAGAACTTCGTTTGGGAAGTGGATTGGGTGGTAAGTCATTCTTCACTTTTACTGGTGATGTGGCTGCTGTTCAAACTGGTGTTGATGTAGGAACAAGTATTGCACAAGAAAAAGGTTTATTAGTAAATGCAGAAGTTATACCTTCACCATCAGAAGTATTGTTAGACTCATTGCTTTAATAAATAAATGTTCTAATATATAAGATATATAAGAACCTTTATGAATGGAGGGATGTGAAGGAATGAGAAAATTAATTTGTGTAAAAGATGTTGAAACTGCAGAAAAGCATGGTCAAAAAGTAGTATATGTTAATTGTGATACAATTGTTACTCCATCAGCCAAAGATACGGCTAAAAATTTTGGAATAGAGTTTTCTACCGAACCTGAAGTTCCTGCTGAGACTAAGGTTCCTGAAACTAAAATTTCTGAAGCTAAAGTTCCTGAAACTAAAGTTCCTGAAACTAAAGTTCCTACTGAAACCAAGGTTCCTACTGAAACCAAGGTTCCTGAAGCAAAGAGTTCTTATGAAAAAAAGGCTTCTGAACTGGAAAAAGTTTTTGAAGGTGAAGTTGATACTGAATTGGCTTATCGTGTATTCAAGATAATGATGGATAAAGGACTTTTGAATGGAGTGATTGATTTGATTGCTAATAAGAAGCCTTATCTTGCTGAGACTGATCCCAACGGTTTGAAGATTGTTCGTGGAAGTTCAGTAAAATATAAAGCACTTGATACAGGAAATCCTGCTGATAAAGTATTTTATCAGGAATTTATAAATGCAGATGATGGTTCCTCAATGAATGCAGGATTTATTACAATTGAAAATTCTACCTTTGACTGGAAAGCAACTTGTCAAGAACTTTACTATGTTGTAGAAGGTACGTTGACAGTAACAGTGGACGGAAAGGTTCATACTGCAAATCCGGGTGACTCAGTATTCTTACCTAAGGGAGCTAAGGTAGCACTTGGTTCACCTGACAAGATGAAAGCATTCTATACTACTTATTAGAGCTTAGAATGCTTGGCAAAAGTTTAGGAGGGGGTAAACAATGCAGGCACTTGGGTTAATCGAAACAATGGGACTTATTGCAGCTATTGAGAGTGCAGATGCTATGCTTAAAGCAGCAGATGTAAATCTCTTGGAAAAGACATATGTAGGAGGAGGACTTGTTTCGATTGCTGTAACTGGTGATGTGGCTGCGGTGAAAGCAGCTGTAGACGCTGGTGGAGCGGCAGTTAGAAACATAAATGACGCATTGCTTGTTTCACAGCATGTAATTCCCCGCCCACATGAGGAATTAGACAACGTGATTGTATCAGCAGTACCGCTTAAAGATAGGTATATTCCAACTGTTTCCCCATCACAGAACCAATTAGAAGGGGAAGCAGGAAAGGATTCAATAGAGGAAGATTCCAAAGTAGAGGATTCTAAAGAGGAAGACTCCAAAGAGGAAGATTCCAAAGTAGAGGATTCTAAAGAGGAAGATTCCAAAGTAGAGGATTCTAAAGAGGAAGACTCTAAAGAGGAAGACTCTAAAGAGGAAGACTCCAAAGTAGAAGACTCTAAAGAGGAAGATTCCAAAGTAGAAGATTCTAAAGAGGAAGATTCCAAAGTAGAGGATTCTAAAGAGGAAGACTCTAAAGAGGAAGATTCCAAAGAGGAAGACTCCAAAGTAGAAGATTCTAAAGAGGAAGACTCCAAAGTAGAGGATTCCAAAGAGGAAGACTCCAAAGTAGAAGATTCTAAAGAGGAAGACTCCCAAGAGGAAG
>DAISLB010000006.1:0-21339 GCA_036820645.1 Clostridium sp. | reverse complement strand
GATTCTAAAGAGGAAGACTCCCAAGAGGAAGATTCCAAAGTAGAGGATTCTAAAGAGGAAGACTCCCAAGAGGAAGATTCCAAAGTAGAGGATTCTAAAGAGGAAGACTCCCAAGAGGAAGATTCCAAAGAGGAAGATTCCAAAGAGGAAGACTCCAAAGTAGAGGATTCTAAAGAGGGAGATTCCAAAGAGGAAGATTCCAAAGTAGAAGATCCTAAAGAGGAGCTTTCACCAGAAAAAGAAACTGATCCTTTGAAAATGGATTTAACTAAGCTAAATAAGAAATCTGTAGATAAGATGGTACTTGAGTATGGTTTAGAAAAAGCTATCGAGATTTTGAGTAAGTTTAAGGTAATAGAACTTCGAAATCTTGCTCGTAGATATAAAAACTTTGGTATCAAAGGTAGATCCATTTCTAAGGCTGACAAGAAGTTACTGCTTATAGAGTTCAAAAAATATTATGGGCATAATTAAACAGCTATAAAAATAAAAATATATAAAAAAAATGGAGGGACCACAATTGGAAAATTTTGATAAGGATTTATGTTCTATACAAGAGGCAAGAACCCTTGTACGTTTAGGAAAAATCGCAGCAAATCAACTTGCTGATTATAATGAAGAACAAATTGATAAGATTCTACGCAATATGGTTAAAGTAGCAGAGGAAAATGCAGTTTCTTTAGCTCAGATGGCTGTAGAAGAAACTGGTTTTGGAAAAGTTGCAGATAAGACTTTTAAAAACCATATGGCTTCCACTTTGGAGTATGAAGCTATCAAAGATATGAAGACTATTGGTGTTGTTGCAGAAGATCCAGTTAAGAAGGTAATTGACATTGCACAGCCACATGGTTTGATAATGGGTATTGTACCTTCCACAAATCCAACATCCACTGCTATTTTTAAGTCAATGATTGCAATTAAAGGACGTAATGCAATTGTATTTTCCCCACATCCTTCTGCTGTAAAATGTACATCAAAGGCAATAAACCTTATGAATGACGCAGCAGTAGCAGCAGGAGCTCCTGCAAATGTTATCAGTGGTCTTACTATGCCATCTATGGAAGCTTCAAATGAGTTAATGAAATCCAAAGAAGTTTCTACGATTATTGCAACTGGAGGCCCTGGAATGGTAAAAGCTGCTTATAGTTCAGGAAAGCCTGCATTAGGTGTTGGTGCTGGTAATTCTCCAGCTTATATTGAGAGAACTGCTGATGTTCATGAAGCAGTTAAAAATATCATTTCTAGTAAGACTTTTGATAATGGTACTATTTGTGCATCTGAACAGTCTATAGTAGTTGAAGAATGTAACCGTGAAGAGGTAATAGCTGAATTGAAGAAGCAAGGCGGTTATTTTATGACAGCCGAAGAAACTGCAAAAGTTTGCTCTACTATTTTTAAGCCTGGCACAACTAAGATGAATGCTAAGTTCGTAGGAAAAGCAGCTTTGGTTATTGCAGATGCAGCAGGTCTTTCAGTTCCACCAGAAACAAAAATTTTAATAGGAGAACAAAGCGGTGTTGGCCCTGCTTATCCACTATCTTATGAGAAGCTTACAACAGTAATTGCTTTCTATACAGTTAAAGATTGGCATGAAGCATGTGATCTTTGTATAAGCTTGCTTCAACATGGTCTGGGACATACTTTGAGCCTTCACACAAATGATAAAGATCTAGTAATGAAATTTGCTAAAAAACCAGCATCTCGTATTTTAGTTAATACTGGTAGCAGCCAGGGTGGTGTTGGTGCAAGCACAGGATTATTACCTTCCTTTACATTAGGTTGTGGTTCATGGGGCGGAAGTTCTTGCTCTGAAAATGTTGGCCCACAGCATTTGATTAATATCAAGAGAGTTGCATATGGTATTAAGGATTGTTCTACATTAGCTGCAGATGATCCAGGTTTCAATCATCCTGAACTTGCTACTGCTTCAACAACAGGTACTGTAGGATGTGCAGCAGCAAATGGCGTTAGTCCTGCTGCTGCTAGCGATGATAAACTTAGTAAGTTGTTAACTGAACTAGTAGCTGCAATGAAGGGAGCTAACTAGGAATGGAAAATGAAGCTCTTGTAAAACTTTTGATGGAAACTATAAGAGGTAAGCAGTCTTCTGTAGAAGTACAAGGAAGTATAGGAGATGCAAATGAAATTCCAGTTGGAGTTTCCAATCGTCATGTTCACCTTTCACAAGCAGATTATAATATCCTATTTGGAGAAAATTATCAGATGACTAAGGTGAAAGATTTGTCACAACCTGGACAATATGCATGTAAGGAAACAGTAACAATCTGTGGTCGAAAGGGTGCCATTGAGAAAGTTAGATTCCTTGGTCCAGTGCGTAGTAAGACACAAGTAGAAATTCTAGTAGGAGATACATTTAAACTGGGTGTAGCTTCAGCGGTAAGGATGTCCGGTGATTTATCTGGAACACCTGGAATTACAATAATTGGTCCAAAAGGATCTGTTCAGACAAAAGAAGGTGTGATTGTCGCACAACGACATATTCACATGTTGCCTAAAGATGCTCAGCGTTTTGGTGTGCATGATGGACAAATAGTAAGTGTTAAAGTTGATGGATTACGTGGTGGAACTTATGATAATGTAGCAATTAGAGCAAATGATGCTTCAGCTCTAGAATTTCATATTGATACAGAGGAAGCAAATGCTATGGGTCTTGGTAACTCATCAAAAATTACAATAGTAAAATAACAATATAAGGAGAGAGGAGAATAAAAATGAAGTCTGATGCATTAGGAATGATCGAAACAAAAGGTTTAGTAGGATCTATTGAAGCCGCAGATGCAATGGTTAAGGCAGCTAATGTTAATTTAATAGGTAAAGAAATTGTTGGTGGAGGTCTTGTAACAGTAATGGTAAGAGGAGATGTAGGAGCTGTAAAGGCAGCTACTGATGCTGGTGCTGCTGCTGCACAGCGTGTAGGTGAACTAATTTCTGTTCATGTTATTCCTCGTCCACATGTTGAAGTTGAAACTATTCTTCCTAAGGCTGCTCCAAAGGAAGATTAAGAGTGGAAAGCAGAAAATATATTATAAATTAGGAGGAAATCAAAATGAAATTTGATGCATTAGGAATGATCGAAACAAAAGGTTTAGTAGGATCTATCGAAGCCGCAGATGCAATGGTTAAGGCAGCTAATGTTTACTTAATAGGTAAAGAGCATGTTGGTGGAGGTCTTGTAACAGTAATGGTAAGAGGAGACGTAGGAGCTGTAAAGGCAGCTACTGATGCTGGTGCTGCTGCTGCACAGCGTGTAGGTGAACTAATTTCTGTTCATGTTATTCCTCGTCCACATGTTGAAGTTGAAACTATTCTTCCTAAGGTTACTGCTCCAAAGGAAGACTAAAATTAGACTAAACTTTGAAGTAAGTCAGATATGATATTGTATGCTATATAATCAAAAGTAATAGTTTATAGGGAGCGTATCTAAGTTTGTATAAATCAAATCAAGGGTACGTTCCTTTAACTTTTTAAAATTGTAATTAAACATAATTAAAATGGATATTTTATATTTGAGTTAATAATTAAAAATGAATAATACTATTATTATTGCAAACAATACTATTATTACAAAGCTAAGGTATCTTATTATTAGTAGTTATTTCCTTAAAAATAAAATTACTAAAGGAAGATTAAGAGTGGAAAAGTAGAAAATATATTATAAATTTAGGAGGAAATAAAAATGAAATTTGATGCATTAGGAATGATTGAAACAAAAGGTTTAGTAGGATCTATCGAAGCCGCAGATGCAATGGTTAAGGCAGCTAATGTTTACTTAATAGGTAAAGAGCATGTTGGTGGAGGTCTTGTAACAGTAATGGTAAGAGGAGACGTAGGAGCTGTAAAGGCAGCTACTGATGCTGGTGCTGCTGCTGCACAGCGTGTAGGTGAATTAATTTCTGTTCAGGTTATTCCTCGTCCACATGCTCAAGTTGAAACTATTCTTCCTAAGGCTGCTGCTCCAAAGGAAGATAAAAATTAGACTATAGACTTTGAAATAAGTCAGATATGATTATTGTATGATTATAATTAAAAGTAATAGTTTATAGGGAGCGTGTCTAGGTTTGTATAAATCAGATCAAGGGTACGTTTCCTTTAACTTTTTAAAATTATAATTAAAATAGATACAAATGATATGAGTTGTGCTGCCATATCTTGATTTGATGTCTAAACGTCCTAATGCGTTTCAATAAAGAAAATAAAAATTACTATAGGAGCCATAATCCTATAGTAATTTCCAAATAAATTTTATCCGATGACTATACCGCCTATGCTATTTTACACAAATCTATGGATGTTCTCAATTAAAGCGCCAATTTATACAATTGACGCTTTAAAAAATTTGTTACTTTAATTAAATAGATACATAAGTTTAGTTATTCTGTAATGACATAAGTGCATATTTTCTATAGGTTTGAGGAGTCATATTCATCTCTGCGCAGAATACCCTGTTAAAATAAGATGGATCTGAAAAGCCACATTCTGATGAAATTCGATATGCACGATAATTAGTTGTCTCTAATAATCTACAGGCATATCGAATTCTCAGATTAACTACATACTTTGAAAATGAGACACCCATCTCCTTTTTAAAAACACGGCTGAAATATTTGGGATTTAAAAACACTTTAGATGCAACTATATGCAAAGTTATTTTTTCTCTAAAATGTTCTTTAATATATTTTACGGATTTCTCAATAAAATATTGCCGACATTCTTTGGATTCGGTGTTCTTTTCTTCAGTATCCTTAGTATCTTTATCTGCCGCCACATTACAGTTAGCCGTGGAGTCCAACATTTTGCGAAAAACTTGTTTAATAATGTTGGGCTTTACAGGTTTTAATAAGTATTCAAAAACTCGGAGACTGATTGCTTTCTGTGCAAAGGAAAAGTCCGAGTGAGCAGATAAAATTGTAATAAGTACGTTGGGTAGAAATTTTCTGATCTCTTCAATAGCACTAAGACCGTCCAATTCAGGAATAACTACATCAATCATGATAATATTCGGATGGTATTGTTTGGCTAATTTAATAGCCTGAATTCCGCTTTCGCAGGTTAACAATACATCTTCAGGAAAAAGTTCTTCAAGTACAATTGATTTAAGAAACTCTTGTTCAAGTACTTCATCTTCTACAATTAAGACTGTGCTCATTGTTATCACCTCACAACAGGTTCGGCAGGAATTGTGATGGTAACGGTACTTCCACTATAATCAGATTTTACAATTTTTAATCCGTATTGTTTTCCATAATATTGTTTTAAACGTCTATCTGTATTTTGAAAACCTAGACCAGATTTATTTTTACATTGTTGTATATCAAGCAAAACATCTTTTGGAAAACCATTTCCATTATCTATAATGGAAATAACCAATTCTTCTTTATATTTTTCTGCATAAATACTTATTTTGCCTCCATCCCGCCTTGGGGCAATTCCATGAATTACAGAGTTTTCAACAATAGGTTGGATAACCATATTGAGAATTCTGTAAGACTTAAGATCCTCCGAAACGTTGATGTCATATTCTAGACGAGTTTTAAATCTTACTTTTTGAATGTATAGATATTTCTCAATATTAGTAATTTCAGCACCGATGGTGTGAAGCTGGGTACCCTGATTTAAATTATACCGCAACAAATCAGAAAGACAGTAGATAAGCTCTTCTGTTTCATGGGCATGTTCAAAATAAGCTACACGAGCGATACAGTTTAAAGTATTAAACAAAAAATGAGGATTGATTACTAGAGACATATTTTTTGTTTCTAGATCGACGATCTTTTTTTGTAATATTTCCTTTTCAATTGATAACCTTTTCACATCCTGATGTAAAAAATTAGTGCTTTTTGATAAATCAATAGAAATATTTTTAGCAACTTCGCAGCATAATTGCTGGTATACTTTAATTTTATGTGATTCTACGGATTTTAATGAGAAAATCGACTTGGCGATAAACTCTAGTTCCTCAGTCTTAAGTTCTTTAGATGGCTGAATATCTTGGATGTTAATCATACATTTTTGATATTCATTACCCTTCAAATACACCTGTATACCAGCCATATAACCTACAGTTTTATTGTCTACTGTGATCGGAAAAATGATATTTTCAAGACCATATCGGCATACAAACCTACCTTCCATGCCAGATTTTAACATACATTCGTAGTCAGGGCATACATGAGATTTTTTTTCCTGACATACATGAGTACAAAAATCGGGGGATGGAATAAACTCAAACAAAATATCCCCATTTATATCTACCAAAAACAAAGGTACATCTGATAGGGATAAAATACCACTATAGCGGGTATATAATTTTGAGGTTACAAATTTTTTAAGTGGATTATTAGTTTTATTCATCCTTATAATACACGTCTCCTGACCTATAGTTTACACTCAAAAGAAGAAACCGGTTAGTTACCATTACATCCTTTTTTATTATATTACACAAAAATATAAAAGTAAACATTATTTTATGTTTCTCCAAAATTTACTGAAAAATATTGTAAAAAAAGAAAATAAATATGAAACTTTAGACTTTATTTCTCATTTTAAGTAATAAATTAGTTTTTTTACTATAAGTACTAAGAGATAATTTAAGTAGATTTTATTTAAAAACTTATTAATATCTATTTATTCTTTTATTAATACATTTTTTTATAAATATTCATGAGATCTTCTTTAGTAGGTTTTCTAGGATTAGTTGGAGTACACCTATCTCCCATTGCATTTGTTGCCATACGATCTACAGCAGCCATAAACTCGTCTTCTTTAATTCCAAGAGCTCTAAGATTATCTTCAACACCCAAGGATTTTCTTAGTTTATCTACAGCTTGCATGAAACTTACACATCCTTCACGAGCTGTTCTAGCTGGAAGACCTAGCATTTTTCCTAACTGTGCGTATTTTTCCATAGCATAATCGTTTCCATTTCCCATTAAGTTAGCATTGTATTCCATTACTGCATTAAGTAAAAGTGCATTGGATCGGCCGTGTGGAACATGGAAAGCTCCCCCAAACGCATGAGCTAAACTGTGAACAATTCCAAGACCAGCATTTGTGAATGCCATTCCTGCTATACAGGAAGCGTTTTGAACATGATTTCGAGCTTTAGAATTATAACTGTCCTTGTAAGTTAGTGGAAGATAATCAAATATCAACCTAATTGCTTTTTCAGCAAGACCATCTGTAAAGTCAGTTGCATTTACGGAAACATAGGCTTCTATGGCATGAACTAGAACATCTACACCAGTATCTGTTATAATACGTTGAGGAAGACCAGCAATACAGCTAGAGTCAAGTATAGCAATATCTGGTGCAAGAAAATCGTCTATAAGGCATACCTTTGCACCATTGGAAGTAATAACAGTAAAGTCTGTTACTTCTGAGCCTGTCCCACTTGTTGATGGAAGTGCAATAAAAGTAGGCTTTTTACATTGCTTACCTTCTGCCGCGTCTAAATTACATGCAAAATACATAATTGCTTTAGCGGCATCAATAGCAGAACCTCCACCTATTGCAACGAGAACATCTGCTTGGCTGTTCTGGTATGACTTCATTGCATTTGCAATTACCTGTACGTCTGGATCAGGGTGTACACCCGTAAAAACGATGGAACTTATTCCAGCTTTACTTAGGGCATCTATTGCTTTTTGAAGATATCCCATTTTTCCCATGATGGCATCTGCAACAATAAATGCCCGAGTGCCAGGCACCTTTTCTAAAAGGTCTAGAGATCCCATGTTACAATAAACTTTGGATTTTAATTTAAAACTGTCAAACTTTTCTTGCATAAATTTTCCCTCCTATTCTTTAATTACATATTCCTAAATTAAATTAGTATTTTTTAATAAAAGCTTTAACAATTACTACTTTTTATGATAGCATACAAAGTAATTAGTTTATTGTAAATTCAATATATGGTTTTAGCACTATTGTATCCAGTTAGAAGTTTATATTGCACAATATGGCCTTTATTGAACAATATCTACTTTTTTATTCACAAAATAATAGATTGAAATATATGAGGTGGATTATCTAATTCCTTCAATTGGCAAATCGAGTTAAATAAATATGAAAATTTATAGATATTAAAGTTTGGGTTAAATGAACTTTTAAAAATAATTAAAAGTTTGTACTTGCAGTGTATATTTTACTGATAGTACAAACTTTAATTAAGATATAATGTAGTAAAATGGTTGTTAATTACAATTTTTATTGAATATGTTATACAGTAAACTAATACATTTATTTTGTGTAATCTTTAAGAATTTCATAAGTATAATCTATCATCTCATCGCAAGATACACCTTTTTGTTTTAATTTAGAGCATTCAAAAGTGCCATACTTTTCTGTTACTTTGTTCATTATTTCTTTTGCAATTTCCCTAGATTCATTTTGCACAGAGGACTCATTTCTTCCTTTTACGGCACCCATGGCCATAAGTGCTCCAGTAACAGCACCACAAGTACTTTGTACGGCCATGCCAAGACCAAATGGACTTGCAATTGAGACAGGAATGTTTAAATTGTTGTCCCTGTTAAAAGCCTTAATTATAGACTCTGCACAGTTAAATCCCTCTTTATGAAAATTTGAAGCATTATTCATAATTTTTCCCCCTTGATTTATATAAATTCTAAATATTCGCAAATTACGTTAATAATTATAATATGCGTATTTTTTCATAATATATGAATATTAAAAAGTAATTATTTATTAGGTACTGTTTTCCAATCATCTAAAAATCTCTGTATTCCTATATCTGTTAGTGGGTGTTTAGTCATTTGTACTAATATTTTATATGGGACTGTAGCAATATCTGATCCTGCCTTTGCAGCATTTATGACATGAAGTGGACCTCTGATGCTAGCTGCTATAATTTCTGTTTTTATATCATGAATTTTAAATATAACAGATATTTCTTCAATTAACTCAATTCCATTCATTCCAATATCATCTAATCTTCCTAAAAAAGGACTTACATAAGTTGCACCAGCTCTTGCAGCTAAAAGAGCTTGTCCTGTGGAAAATATCAATGTTACATTAGTTTTTATATTTTCTTTTGAAAGAATTTTTACAGCTTTTAATCCTTCTACAGTCATAGGTATTTTTATTACTATATTTTTGTGTATTTTTACAAGTTCTCTTGCTTCTTCTACCATTTTTTCAGATTCTAAGCTTATTACTTCAGCACTTATTGGTCCGTCTACAATAGTAGTTATTTCTTTTACTACCTCCTTAAAGTCTCTACCTTCTTTTGCAATTAAAGAAGGATTAGTAGTAACTCCACAAATTACTCCCATTTCATTAGCTTTTCTTATTTCTTCTACGTTAGCGGTATCTATAAATAATTTCATGTTATCACCTCCACAATATTTATATAAAATTATGATTTATACAACTATTCTACCACAAATTGATCGTATTTTCTTTCTAAAATTCTCATCTATTTCATCCACTAATTTAGTTTTTGGAGTCGATCTTCCGTCTACAAATTCCATATTCTTTTCTTTTAAAAATTAATTATATATATTTATATTGACGAAAAAAACAAAAAAGAATATTATAAAGTCATGTAAATGTATCCATTTTTTATAAAAGAGCTGGATAGCAATTGACTGGGTATATAGAACTAAGGTCAAGCTTTATTAAATTAAATAAAGCTTGGCCTTATTTTTATATTAAATAAAGGTTATAATCGATATTTTTACAATCGGTAAATCCAAAGGTAAAAGTTAAAGTGGTTTATACTAATTCATGGAGTGATCCTGCTACTGAAAAAACTGCAACTAATAGTTTGATAGATGCAGGGGTTGATGTACTTGCAATGCATCTGGATTCTACAACTGTGATGCAAACTGCACAGGAAAGGGGAGTTTATGGAATTGGTTTCAGCTCTGATATGAGATCAAAAGCTCCAAAGGCAGTGCTTGGAGGATCAGTATGGAATTGGGGACCTTATTATGTAAAGACTGTTAAAGCTGTAGCTAATGGCACCTGGAAATCTGGACAATATTGGGGTGGAATTAAAGATGATTCAATAGTTGATATAGGTCCTTTTGGTTCAATGGTAACAGATGATGTAAAGACACTTGTTTCAAAGCAGAGACAGAACATTGTAGATAATAAATTAAATATATTTGAAGGACCAATATATGATCAAACTGGTAATTTAAAAATTGCTAAAGGACGAAAACTTACTGATGAACAAATGCTTTCTCTTAATTGGTTCGTAAAAGGCGTTGAAGGAACAATTTCTAAATAGAATATATTATTTTTACATACCGACCTCTAAATGGGTCGGTATGTAAATTTTAATGGAAAGAAAATTTTAGAATTGAAAGATGTATCTTCACAAGACAAAAGTGGATGTGTGAAGTTAAAAAATATATCCTTTAGTGTGTATGAAGGAGAGATATTTGGAGTTGCGGGTATTGATGGCAATGGTCAAAAGGAACTGGCAGAAGTTATTGCAGGTTTAGTCCCAGTTAAAAATGGAAGTATATTCTTAAATGAATCAAATTGTGTAAATGAAGGTAGGAAGAGGTTTATAGATAGAGGAATAAGTTATGTACCTGAAGACAGAATGACTGTAGGTCTTGTAGCTGACATGAATGTGTGTGAGAACATGGTACTCGAGAATTATCGAAAAATGTCAGGTTACTATGGAATCTATGGGATTAATGATGTCTGGAAGTAGAAAGGAGGATTACAGTGACTGATATATTTAAAGGATGGAAGCTAAAGAAAACATACTCCTGTTCTATGATGAAAGAAGTAATTGTTTCCATTATATCTGTAATTGGTGGAATTATATTTTCTGCTATTATCATTGCTATTACTGGAAATGATCCTATAGATGTATGCTCTCAAATATTTTCTGGTGCTTTTGGTTCAACTTATGGACTTTCAGAAACTGTAGCAAAATCTATCCCGCTTATGCTTACTTCCCTTGGAGTATCACTGGCTTTTCGTATGCAGCTTTGGAATATAGGTGCTGAAGGTCAGTTTTTCATGGGAGCTTTCGGAGCTTCCTGGGTCGCACTAACTTTCCCAAAATTACCGGCCTATGAATTGCTGCCATTTATGGTGGCAGCAGGATTTATAGCAGGTGGACTATGGTCAATGGTTGCAGCAATTCCAAAGGCATTTTTGAACATAAATGAAACTATAACTACGCTACTTCTCAACTATATAACTATTTTATGGGTTTAATATTTGGTATTTGGCCCCTGGAAAGATCCAAATGGCAAAAATTCTCCTGTAAGTGCCACATTTTCTCAAAATGCAACTTTAACTTCCTTATATTTTTACTTTTATAGTTCTAATTTTTACAACTAGAGAAACTAAAAGTAGACCTTCAGCTATGCCTAGAGCTTTAGGTATTTCGTATTCAAGGGAAGAGAGATAATTTTCTGAATAAAAAACTTAGGATTTTAATTGAAATCCTAAGTTTTTTATTTTATCTGCACATGGATAAAAAATATTTGTGAAAGTTTAAGTCTTCTGTAAGTTCGGGATGAAATGAGGTTGTCAAAATATTTTTATATTTTGCTGCAACTACATGACTACCTATACTACATAGTTCTTTAACATTACTGCCCATGGCAGTAATAAAAGGAGCTCTTATAAAAACTAAAGGTACCTTAGAAGAAGATACCTGGGGAATTAAAGTTTCTGTACTAAAACTATTGATTTGACTTCCATAGGCATTTCTTTTCACTTTAATGTCTAGAACTTTTAGATAGCCCTCATTTGAATTTTCTATGGAATCTGCAAGCAATATCATACCTGCACAGGTTCCCCAAACAGGTAGTCCGTTTAATATTTTTTCCCGTAAGGGTTCCATCATATTTGTATCTACTAAAAGTTTTCCTATGGTAGTGCTTTCTCCACCAGGAAGTATAATACCATCAATATCATTTAGCTGACAGGAATTTTTTATTTCTACAGCAGCAGATTTAAGCATTTTAATATGGCGAATATGTTCTGCTACTCCTCCTTGAAATGATAATACTCCAATTTTCATAGTTTACCATCCTCGATCTGCATATTTTTGATCTAAATTGTCAATTTCAAGTCCAGACATTGCTTCCCCAAGGTCTTCTGAAACTTCTTCAATTTTTTTAGGATCGTTGTAATAGGTTGTAGCAAGTACTATGGCATTTGCTCTTTTTTGTGGATTTTCAGATTTAAATATTCCGGAACCTACAAATACACCCTCAGCACCAAGCTGCATCATAAGTGCAGCATCTGCTGGAGTTGCGATGCCTCCTGCTGCAAAGTTTACTACTGTTAGTTTGCCATTTTCCCACACGTATTTTATTAAATCATAAGGTGCCTCAAGCTCTTTTGCAAGTGTCATGAGTTCTTCTTTTTTTGCACTTTTAACTTTTGATATATCATCTACCATAGTTCTCATATGGGTTACAGCTTCAACAACATTCCCAGTTCCAGCTTCACCTTTTGTCCTTATCATTGCAGCCCCTTCACCGATCCTTCTTAGTGCTTCTCCTAAATTTTTGGCTCCACATACAAAAGGTACTTTGAAGTCCCATTTATTTATATGGTAGGATTTATCTGCAGGAGTTAAAACTTCACTTTCATCTATAAAATCTATATTCAACTGCTGGAGTATTTGGGCTTCAACAAAATGACCTATTCTAACTTTTGCCATAACAGGTATGGACACGGATTCCTGTATTTCTTTTATCATCTTAGGATCAGACATCCTAGCTACTCCACCTTGTTTTCTTATGTCAGAGGGAACCCTTTCTAAAGCCATAACTGCACAAGCACCAGCTTTTTCAGCAATAATGGCTTGTTCTTTATTTACCACGTCCATTATTACTCCACCTTTTAACATCTGGGCTAAATTTTTATTTATTTCATATTGTCCCATATTCATATCCTCCTATATTATTTAAAGATATTTTGTTAAGTTATAGAACTTCCATGAACTAGTATTAATGGAGTCTATAATAAATGAATTAAATAAAGCTTTATTATTTATATATTATATTCATAATTGAGTATTTGCAAAATGTATCGGTACATTTAAAAATAAAATCTTTATAGAATCTTTATACAGGCAAGTACAATCTTAATTCCAAATTTATATTCAAGGTGATAATATAATAAAATCGAAATTAAGAAGTTAATTTACTTTTAGAGGTGTTAAAAATGAATTTAAATTTAGGAAATGTCTCGAATGCTCTTATAGGTAAAAGCTTAAAAACCGAGGAATTAAAAGGTGAAAAATTCAATGTATTTTGGGGTCTTCCAATAATGTCAAGTGATGCTATCTCTTCTGTAGCTTATGCTGGAGAAGAAATATTATTGATACTTATGCCGGTTATGGGGCTTTTGTCCTATAAATATATGCTCTATGCTTCACTATGTATTATATTTTTGTTGTTTATGCTTATATTTTCATATAGACAAACTATAGATGCTTATCCAGGTGGAGGAGGTTCTTATATTGTAGCAACGGATAATTTAGGGACAACCGCTGGTCTTGTAGCAGGTGCTTCTCTAATTATTGATTATATATTGACTGTGGCAGTAAGTGCTTCAGCAGGAACTGCTGCTATAACTTCAGCAATACCATCCTTGCTTCCCCACACAGTTGTTATAACTTTATTACTTATAACACTTTTGGTGATTGGAAATTTAAAAGGTATAAGGGAATCTTCAAGGGTATTCGGAGTTCCAACTTATATATTTATATTTTTAATATTAGCTATGCTTATATGGGGAATAATAAAAATAAATTTTATGGGATATATACCTAAATCTAGTTATAAGATACCTGATGTTTCTGGAACTATAACTATATTTTTATTTCTAAAAGCTTTTGCAGCAGGATGTACAGCTTTAACAGGTGTAGAAGCAGTTAGTAATGGAGTTCCAAATTTTAGCGAACCATCACAGAAAAATGCCAAAACCGTGTTAATGCTTTTAGCTTTTATAGTACTTTTAATGTTTGGTGGAATTTCCTACTTGGCTGCACTCTATCATGCTGTTCCAAATTCTAATGTAACTGTAGTTGCACAGATTGCATGGCAAGTATTTAATGGTGGAATTGTATTTTATTTAATTCAGGCGGCTACAGCCATCATACTTGTTATGGCATGTAACACTGCTTTTGCAGGTTTACCACTTTTACTTGCTCTTATGGCTAAGGATGGCTATGCTCCAAGACAGTTTGCAAAACGTGGAAAGAGACTTAATTATTCTAATGGTATAATAATGCTAGGTGTGTTAGCTGCCGTATTGGTTATAATATTTAAAGGAGATACCCATTACTTGCTAGGACTTTATGCTGTAGGAGTATTTATATCATTTACTTTATCTCAGTGCGGTATGTTCAAAAGATGGACTAAAATTAAAATAAACGGATGGAAACACAAGGCGTTTATAAATGGATTAGGTGGAATATTAACTTTTGTTACAACTATTATTATAGGAGTTACTAGGTTTACTCGTGGTGCCTGGGTAGTTTTCATACTTATACCTATAATTGTATATACCATGGAAAAAATAAAAAGACATTACTTAAAAGTTGCTCAGCAGCTGCGACTTTCCATGGATGAACTGAGAAAATATGATAAGGTAAGTTTTGAGGGGCAAAAGAGGTACGTAATAGTACCTATAGATACCTTAAATAAATCTTTCCTGAAAGCTTTAAATTATGCTAGAACTATATCCGAGAATATAATAATATTTCATGTTTCTGTAGACGATGAGGTTACTAATAAACTTTTAAAGAAGTGGAATGAATATAATATAGGTATACCTATAATAGTGAAAAAATCTCCTTATAGAAGCATTATAAAGCCCCTTGCAAAATTTATAGATTCTGAAGAGTATGCTGCAGGACCTAAGGATACAATAACTGTTGTACTTCCGCAATTTGTAGTTACTAAATGGTGGGGAAATATTTTGCACAATCAAACTTCTTTACTAATTAAAACTGTTCTTCTTAGAAGAAGAAATATAGCAGTAGTTACGGTACCTTATATAATAGATGAAAATTAAATACGTATAATGTATAGAGTTTCTAAACGAAAAATAAACTTATGCTCCAAATATTTTTACGCATAAGTTTATTTTTTAGTTAAAAAACCTATAACTATTTTGTTATTATCAGAGAAAAGTGTTTTAGCATATAATTAGAAAAAGACTTTAGTAGCTCTTGTTGCACATATGAAGAAGGACAAAGGAGGATATGACATGGAAACAATATATTTTGGCTTTGTTTTTATGTAATGCTGTTCCAGCTGTTTTAGCATATATAATTTTGAGAATACAGTTTATACATGTTTTAAATCCTAATCATATAGGAGGCATGAAACAGGGACTTGCATTTAATACTGTAATAAGTTTTTTAACAAATACTAATCTTCAAGATTACAGCGGGGAATCAGGGCTCTCTTACTTTAGCCAGATGATAGTAATTACATTTTTTATATTTCTTGCAGCATCAACAGGGCTTTCTATAGCACTGGCATTTATGAGAGGACTTGCAGGAAAGAAAAAAACACTGGGGAATTTTTATGTAGATTATGTAAGGATTATAACGAGAATACTTCTTCCTGTGTGTATTGTAATATCTATATTTTATATTCAACAGGGTGTTCCACAGACATTATCACCTAATAAAACAATTACTACTATAGAGGGAAAGTTCCAGGACATACCAATGGGGCCTGCAGCAAGTTTGGAATCAGTAAAACTATTTGGAACTAATGGAGGAGGATTCTTTGGTGCTAATTCAGCTCATCCATTTGAAAATCCAACACTACTTACAAATGCTTTTGAGATAATTTCATTCCTTCTTTTTGCAGGAGCAACTGTGGTATGTTTTGGACATATGATTAAAAAGAAGAAACAGGCTATATCTATATTTTCAGCTATGAGTGTGTTATTTGTAATTGGCATTGTAATATGTTATGCAGCTGAAAAAGCAGGTAATCCTATACTTGGACATTTAGGACTTAATCAAATTATGGGTAATATGGAAGGCAAGGAAGTTAGATTTGGAATACCTCTGTCTGCACTTTTTACTACAGCTACTACGGCTACATCCTGTGGTGCTGTTAATAACATGCATGATTCACTGACATCTATAGGTGGACTTGTGGCACTTGTAAACATGATGCTGAATGTAATATTTGGTGGAAAAGGTGTAGGGTTTATGAATATGATCATGTATGCGATACTTACTGTTTTTCTGTGTGGACTTATGGTAGGAAGAACTCCTGAATTTCTTTCAAAGAAAATTGAGGGAAAAGAAATCAAATTAATAGCACTTGCTATTATTATACATCCATTTTTGATATTGATGTTTTCAGCTTTGGCACTTGTTGTACCTCAGGGAATTGCAGGTATATCGAATCCGGGATTTCATGGATTTACGCAGATATTATATCAATTTTCAAGTTCAGCTGCAAACAATGGTTCTGGATTTGAGGGACTTAGCGATAACACCATGTTTTGGAATACAACTGTAGGCATAGTAATGTTTTTCGGAAGATATTTGTCTATGGTAATACTCCTTATAGGAATAAAAATTATAGATTTACTAATAACTCCATTAGTTAGAATCCTTAATTTAGGTTAGATATTTTAAGAAAGGAAGGTTTTAATATGAAAATGCTCCAAAAATCTATTCGATTAACTGTTGTTTTTATGATAATTTGAGGTATTATATATCCGCTTTTTATAACAGGTGTAGGTCAGGTATTTTTTCATAAACAGGCAAATGGAAGTATGATAAGGGTAAATGGCAAAGAGGTAGGCTCTGAACTAATAGGACAGAATTTTACAGATCCAAGGTTTTTTAGAGGAAGGGTTTCTGCTGTTAACTATAACACTTATACAAAGGCAGATTTGAAACCAGATAAAAGCGGAAAAGTAGCTTACACTGGTGTATCATCTGGATCTCAAAATTTGGCACCATCAAATAAGGTGCTGCAGGATAGGGTTAAAAAGGATTTAGATGATTTCTTAAAAACTCATCCAGGGGTAAAGAAAGAAGATATACCGACAGATTTCCTTACAAGTTCAGGATCTGGTCTTGATCCGGATATAAGTCCTAAAGCTGCAGAGATACAGATACCTGCTGTATCTAAAGCAACAAGAATAAGTGAAGAAAATATTCGTAAGATAGTCTGTAAATATACAGAAGGCAAAACTTTTGGAATTTTAGGTGAGCCTAGAGTAAATGTACTAAAAGTTAATCTTGAAATAGCCTCGATTTTAAATAAATAAATTCTATTTTAATTGGAGAAGTAGGTGATAGTATCATGAAGAAGATGGGTGTTATAATATTATGTATAATTATTGTTGTATTTATAGTAGTTCTTGTAGATAAAGGCAATAATAAATATCCCTATACAGGTAAATATGAATGTCCCCAGAATAATACGATTCTAATACTTGATAAAAATAATAATTATACAATAATAAATAATTTATACAGAGGAGCCGTTTATACTAAAGGCAAGTATAGTATAGAAAATAACAATATGAAATTAATGTTAAAGAAAGGTGAGACAGTTTCCTATCCAAAGGAATATATTGAAGGAAAAATTGAGGGGGATAGAATTGAATTCAATAAATTTTATGAAAAACATGTTACATTTTATCTAGAAAAATGAGAAAATAAATACGTGATACAAGTTCTATATGGAGGCGATTATTATAGATTATAATGAAAGACCTGATCCATATCGTATTTTAAGCAAAGTGGAAAAAGAAGAGAGTAAAGGTAAACGAGGAAAATTAAAAATATTTTTTGGATATGCTGCAGGAGTTGGGAAAACCTATTCCATGCTTAGAGAAGCCCATGACATCAAAAATCTGGGAAAAGATATAGTGATAGGTTATGTTGAATCACATGAAAGGTTAGAAACTATGGATTTAACTAAAGGTCTTGAGACTCTACCTATTAAATATATAAATTACAGGGGTATAACTTTAAAAGAATTTGATTTAGATGAAGCACTTGCTAGAAAACCAGAAGTGATGATTGTAGATGAACTTGCCCATACCAATGCCAAGGGAAAAAGGCATAGAAAAAGGTGGCAGGATATAGATGAGCTTCTTGATGCTGGAATTGATGTATATACTACGCTTAATGTCCATCACATTGAAAGTTTAAATGATGTAGTGGAGAGTATAACTCATATTTCCGTAAGAGAAACTATTCCAGACAAAGTATTTGATAATGCGGATAAAGTTGAAATTATAGATATAGAACCGGATGAACTTTTAAAGCGTTTTAGTGATGGTAAAATATATAAGAGAGAACAGGTAAGAAGTGTATTTCACAATTTCTTTACCAAAAGCAATTTATATGCTTTAAGGGAAATTGCCCTTAGAAAAACGGCTGATAGGGTAAACTATGAAATTGAAATTGCAAGGCTTTCAAAAGGTCAGATTACTGTAGTACCTGCTTCAGATCAGATACTTGCATGCATAAGTTCATCACCTTCATCTCTCCGGGTTATACGAACAGCTGCAAGGATGGCAGAAGTTTATCATTCAAAGTGGATAGTGGTATATGTAGAAACTACTAAATCTCAGAGGTTAAGTAAACAGGATAGAGAAAGGCTCAATTCATATTTTAAATTAGGAGAGCAATTAGGAGGAGAAGTAGTTACAATATATGGTGATGACATAGCAGATCAGGTTATACAATATGCAAAGTTTAGAAATATAACTAAGATAATAATAGGTAAGAACAATAAAAAAACAAGTAAGATGTTTCACTTTTATGCAAAAGATGTAGTAGATAAACTTATGGATTCAAATTCGTATATTGATGTTTATGTAATACCAAATTCACTATACGATAGAAAAAGTGATAAGATCACTAAAAAGTTTAGTAAAGGATTTAATTTATCCTTAAAGGAAGCTATTAAAGCTGCCATAATTATATCAATAGTAACTTGTGTTGCTATGATTTTTGATTATGTTGGTTTTTCAGAAGCCAACGTTATTATGATTTTTATTTTAGGTGTCATAATTGTATACATGCAGACTACAGGTTACTTAATGGGTATAATATCTTCTTTAGTAGGTGTATCTATATTTAATTATTTATTTGTTCAGCCTAAGAGGTCTTTTCATTTTTATGATAAAAATTATTTGATTACATTTATAATGATGCTTATTGAGGCATTTATAATAGGAAATTTGACAAATAAGATCCAGCGGGATGCAGATGAGTCCTATACTAGAGAAAAAAGAACACAGACATTGTATAGGGTGACCAGTAAGCTTTTAAGTGCAGTTGGAAATTCTGATGTAGTTTCCATAGCTATAAAATATCTATCAAGACTTGTGGACAGAACTGTGGTATGTTATCTATCTATAGATAACAAACTTTCAACTCCTTTTGTATATTATTTGGATGAATTGAAAAAAGATGACTTAATTTTGAATAAAGATGAAGCTGCTGTAGCTTACTGGAGTTTTTTGAAAGGCAAGGAAGCTGGTTCTGGTACAGATACATTTTATAGGGCAAAGGGATACTATATTCCGATAAAGGTGCAAAACAAGGTACTAGGAGTTATTGGAGTTTCTTGTGAAAAAGATTTTTTAAGCCATGATCAAAAATTTATTGTAGAAACTGTAACGGGTCAAATGGCTATTGCACTTGATAGGGAACTGCTTGTAGGGCAGCAGGAAAAATCTAAGGTGGAAATTGAAAGGGAAAGACTTAGAAGCAATCTTTTAAGATCTATTTCTCACGATTTAAGAAGTCCCCTTGCAGGAATTAAGGGGGCAGTAAGTACTATTATAGAAAACGGTAAATTTATACCAGAAAAGACTAAGGAAGACTTGTTAAATGGAATTTATGATGATACTGAATGGCTTATAAGGCTTGTAGAGAATCTCCTCAGTATGACTAAATTTGATGATGGAAATATGAAAATCAATAAAAACCCAGAATTGGTAGAGGAAGTAGTATCGGAGACAGTTCAAAGGAGTTCTAAATATTTTAAGGATCATAAAATAAAGGTAGATGTTCCAAAGAAACTTATAATGGTTCCTATGGATGGAAATTTAATTGAGCAGGTACTTATAAATTTAATTGAGAATGCTGCAAAATTTTCTGAGAAACAATCGCTTATACAAATAAAAGTTTATGAAAGTGTAGACAATGTATTTTTTGAAGTCACGGATGATGGAATAGGGATATCAGATAAAATATTGCCACATATATTTGATAGATTTTTTACGAATGGCAGCAGCATAGCGGATTCAAGACGTGGTGTGGGACTTGGACTTACCATTTGTAAATCCATAGTTGAGGCCCATTGTGGTACAATTGAAGCTGAAAATAAAAAAGAAGGAGGGGCTATTTTTAGATTTAACATTCCCAAAGGTGAAAGTAGTAGTGATGAGTTAATGTAAGGAGGAAGAGTGATGGATAGTAAACCTTATATTCTTGTAATTGAAGACGACAGACCAATAAAAAATTTTATTACAGCAGCTTTATCTTCCCAGGGATATAAATATATTGAAACAGATAAGGGAAATGAGGGCATTTCTCTTATAATGTCACACAATCCTGATCTTATAATATTAGATTTGGGCCTTCCAGATATTGATGGAATTGAAGTTATAGAAAAAGTAAGAGGATGGTCCAATATTCCGATTATAGTTGTATCTGCGAGAGGAAATGAAAGACAGAAAGTTGAAGCACTTGATAAAGGCGCAGATGATTATCTAACTAAACCTTTTAGTATAAGTGAATTGCTTGCTAGAGTTCGTGTGTCTTTAAGACACCTTGTTGTAAATAAGGATCAACATGAAGTAATGAATAATTTTAGAGTCAAAAATCTGTTCATAGATTTTGATAAGAGGCGTGTAACTGTAGAAGGTAAAGAAATACATTTAACTCCTATAGAGTATAAAATAATGGCACTTTTGTGTAAATATTCAGGAAAAGTGTTGACTCATAATTTTATTATTCGTGAAATATGGGGTTCATCCTTTGGAAATGAAACTAAATCTTTAAGGGTTTTTATGGCAAATTTAAGACGAAAAATAGAAAAAGATCCAGCACAGCCTGAGTATATATATACGGAAGTTGGAGTAGGCTATAGGCTTGTAGATGAGTAGTATAAGAACATGCTAGAATTGAATTTAATTGCTAAAATTAATAACTCAAATTTCGTATATTAAAAATTATACGAAGAAATTTGATTAGTTGAGAATTGAGAGTGGAAAGTGGAGAGTTAATGTGGATTTTTTTTCGTTACACTACAAAAAATCTTTAATTAAATTTTGAAGGCTCGTTTCGCTAAAGCG
>DAISLB010000005.1:0-77632 GCA_036820645.1 Clostridium sp. | reverse complement strand
CTTCACTGTCCTCTGTCAATTGTCCTCTGTCCTCTCAAAAATATTGCTTCGCAATTTTTTTAAACTGTGAACTAAATACTTTACCAAATTAGCTGCATCCTGTAGTGGAACCGCAGTCAAGACATACCATACAAGTTCCGCTTTTTACCATTTTAGTACTTGAACAAGTAGGACATACTACACCATAAATTTTTTGACCATCTATTTTTTTTATTTTAGTTTCATTTGCGTTAGTTTTTATGGTATTTAATTCAGGTGAAGAATTACCTAAAACCAAGCTGTCCTTATCGTAATTTTCAGGTTTAACCTGACATCTTGAGTAATCTCCTAATTCTATATCAATTATCTTACTTATAAGGTCTGAAATTGAGGATACATATTTTATATAAGGATGTTTCTGAACAAATCCATAAGGCTCATACTTTTGTCCCCTGAGCATTCGTGATATATCCTGAGGTGGGACATGGTATTGCAGCATAACGGATATTGCTTTAGACAGGGAATTTAGAAGTCCCATTATTATGGTACCCTCTCTATCTGTAGTTATATATATTTCAGATATTTCTCCATTAGAATTTCTATTTACTGTAGTGTATATCTTAACGTCATCTATTTGAGCAGGATGGGTAGTTCCTGTGCGAATTCCAATGATTTTATCTCGCTTTGAATATTTTATTCCTTTTTGTAATTCCTTCACTTTTGATAAAAGTTGGTTATATGTAAAATCTTCTATCTTTATATCATTGGAATCTGATAAAGTGGTATTTAAAGGCTGAGCGGCTTTAGAAGAATCCCTATAAAGGGCGATACCTTTAACACCTAATTTCCAGGAAGTCAGAACTACATCTTTAAAATCTTGTACTGAAGCAGTTTTAGGTAAATTTACAGTTTTAGATACGGAGCCGGATATAAGAGGAGTCAAAGAGGCTACCATCTTTACATGTCCCATAGGATCAATATATCTTTCACCGCTGCCGCATTTATTTGAAGTATCAAATATACTTAGGTGCTCATCTTTTAAATGAGGTGCACCTTCTATTTTGCCATCCAATATTTTTTCATAAGTGTAGTCATTTTCAGATACATTCTCTTTTTCAAGTACATAGGACAGTATGTCTTCTATTTGTTCAGAGGTATAACCTAAGTTTTTAAGAGCAATGGTTATTACCGGATTTATAATAGTCATAAATCCCCCTCCGGATAACTTTTTATAAACAATATGACTGAAAAATGGTTCTATTGAAGTAGCTCCACAGTCCATGGCAAAAGATATGGTCCCTGTAGGTGCTATAACTGAAACTTGGGCATTTCTGTATCCGAATTCACTGCCACTTTTAAGTGCATTTATCCAGCAATTTTTTAAAGCCTTTCCTATGTAAGAAAGTTCTTCTTTTTTTAGAATGCTGTGTTTTACTTTTAATGGAGCATAATTTAGACCTTCAAATTCATTTGAAAATTTATTTCCTAGAATTGCCCGGAGAGACTCCATATCTACACCGGCTGCTCGAGCATGATTCCTTAAAACTCTCATCATATAGGGTTTATTTATTTCAAATTTTTTAAATGAACCTACTTCTTTTGACATGAGGGAGGATATGTAATAGGACTGACCTGTAAGTATTCCCACAAGTGATGCTGCCAGTGTTCTAGCTTCATCTGAATCATAAGGATAACCCATAACCATAAATAATGAGGCTATATTCGATATACCAAGTCCTGTAGTCCTAAAAAGATAAGTTTTTCTAGCTATATCTTCTGTAGGAAATTGTCCCCAGTGAATTGAGGATTCAAGAATGAGTTGAACAAGACTTATTATGTGCAAATATCCTTTTATGTCAAAAGTGTTAGTGGATACATTGTAGAACTTGTATATATTTATAGAAGCAAGATTACAGGAAGTATCATCTAAAAAAGCATATTCTCCGCAGGGATTTGTAGAATTTATTCTGTTATAAGGAGCATTTAATCTTCCATCTTCACCTGCAGGGCAGGTATGCCAGGCGTTAAATGTAGTACTGAACTGAGGTGCAGGATCAGCACATTTCCATGCAGAATTATTAAAGGCATCCCATATATTTTTTACTTTTTCTACCTTATTAAGTTTTGGGTCAACCTTACCAATAAGTTCAATAGTATCATCCGGATTTTCTTCTAATTTATTTACCTTGTTCATAAATTCATCAGAAAATCGTACTGAATTATTGCTATTTTGGCCAGATACAGTTTCGTAAGCTTCACCATCGATATCTGTGTCATATCCCATTTTGCCAAGAGCTCTTACTTTGTCCTCTTCTTTGGATTTCCAGTTTATAAAATCCATTATTTCAGGGTGATTCACATCAAGACATACCATTTTTGCAGCTCTTCTTGTAGTACCTCCAGATTTAATAGCACCTGCATTTTTATCCAATGCTTTTAAAAAACTCATAAGTCCGGAAGAAGAACCTCCACCAGATAATTTTTCACCTTTTGCCCGTATGGTAGAAAAATTGGTGCCAGTTCCGGAACCGCCCTTAAATAATTTTGTCTCTGTGACAAATTGATTTGATATAGAATGTGATCCTAAGAGTTTATCTTCAATAGAAAGTATAAAGCAAGCAGAAGCCTGGGTTCTAGTATAATTATCTTTAGACTCCACTACTTTATTGAGTTGTTCATCAAAGTAGTAACTTCCCTGTTTAGCACCACCTATGCCATAAGACAGTTTAAGACCTGTATTAAACCATTGAGGAGAATTAGGAGCATACATCTGATTTAAAAGCGCATATACACATTCATCATAAAAAATAGAAGACTCTTCCTCTGTTTTTATAAGTCCTTCATCCTTTAGTGATTCGCACCAGAAATTTACCATCCTGTGGGCTACAGATTTCATGCTATTTTCAAAACCATTTTCCCCGGGAACTCCAGCTTTTCTAAAGTATTTAGAAGCTATTATATCACAAGCGTTTTGAGAGTAATTTTCAGGGAATTCTAGATCCTTCATATCAACCAATACTTTTCCTGTTTTATGATCTTTTAAGAAAATGTCAACTTTTTTCCATTTGAATAAATCATATACTGTTTTGTTGTTGTTTTGTTCAAGAGATTTTGTATAGTATCTTTTAAACAAGTCTTTTACGCAGTCCAATTGGCCTACCTCCTAATAATATTTATTTAAGGATTTTTTAATTAAAGCGTTATATGAAATTATTAATTTTCATAAGCATAATTAAATAAAAATACTATATATAGTGTAAATGAAATCTCATTACACTATATATAGTGACTTTGTACTATATTATATGATATATTTTAGAAAAACTCAATTTATGATATATATTATATTTTAGCATATTTTTAAAAAAATATAGTTTTTTTTCTTCATATGTTTTTATTTTGCAGTTAGAATGATTTATAATTTAAATATAGATTTCTAAAATATTAAATGATTAAGGAGAGTAAAAATATGATAAGAAAAATTAAATGTTATGTACCAGATATACATAAAAGCTGTTTTATAGTAGATAATGCAGAAGTTATAGGAAAAGTTAAGCTTTGTGAAGATGTAAGTATATGGTTTGGAGCTGTACTTAGAGGAGATGTAAATGATATATATGTGGGGAAAGGGAGTAACATACAGGACAATTGCACTGTTCATACTAGCGCAGAAAGCGCAGTAGAAATAGGAGAATATGTTACTGTGGGTCATAATGCAGTGATACATGGAGCAAAAATTGGAAATAATTCTTTAATTGGTATGGGTTCTATAATTTTAGATAATGCGGAAATTGGTTCAGAAACTATTATAGGGGCAGGAAGCTTGGTAACTAAAAATAAAAAAATACCTTCAGGTATGTTGTGCATGGGTTCTCCTGCAAAGGTGATTAGGAGACTTACTTTGAAAGAAAAGGAATCCCTTAGACGATCAGCAGAAGGTTATATTGAAAATGCTAGAAATTATAGAGGGTATTAGAGAATAATAAATTAATCACACATTTATAAAGTTTGCATAAAAATAATATAGTAATAATATTTAGGGGAATTGATATGCCAATATTTAAACTGGGTTCCAGAGGTACTCAGGTTATGAAAATACAGGCTGTGCTAAAGAAAATAGGATATAATTTAAAGACCATAGATGGGATATATGGCAGGGAGACAGAAGAGGCAGTTAAAAATTTTCAAAAAAACAACGGTCTAGTTCCTGATGGTATAATAGGACCTAATACTTATAAGGTTGTACGAAATTTTATACTTGGTTATGATACGTATATCGTAAAGCCTGGGGATACATTGTACAATATAGCTAAAAAATATGGAACTCAAGTTTATAAAATAGCAGTAGCTAATCCACAAGTACAAGCATTAGGATTGATTCCAGGAACAATAATTAAGGTGCCTTATAATGTAGACGTAGTGGACACAAATATAAATTATACTTATGATATATTGGAGCAAGACTTAGTGGGGCTGGAAGCTAGATATCCTTTTATAATTATAGGAAATGCAGGACAGAGTGTGCTTGGAAGGAAGATTTATTATGTAAGACTTGGAGTAGGTATCAATGAGGTATTTTACAATGGATCCCACCACAGTCTGGAATGGATTACTACTCCACTTTTAATGAAATTTATAGAAAATTTTGCAAAAGCTTATGCAGAAGGCAGGAATGTAAGAGGCTATAATCCAGCTGATATATGGAAGAGAAGCAGTATATATGTAGTTCCAATGGTAAATCCAGATGGTGTAGATTTAGTTTTAAATGGATTAGGGAGAAGTAATCCATTTTATAATGAGCTTATAAAGTGGAATAAAGGAAATAACGATTTTTCTAAAGATTGGCAGGCTAATAATAGGGGAGTAGATATTAATCATAACTATAATGCAGGTTGGGAGCTTTCAAAAGCTGCAGAACAGAGTTATGGCGTATACGGTCCAGGACCTACTAGGTATTCAGGACCTTATCCTGAATCAGAACCTGAAACTAGGTCTATGGTGGCATTTACAAATAGTCATAATTTCAGATTGGTTTTAGCATATCACAGCCAGGGTGAGGTTATTTACTGGCAGTACAATGCACTTACACCTCCAGAATCAAGGAGGATAGGAGAATTGTTTGCCAGGGTAAGTGGATATAGGTTGGAACAGACTTCAGGAATAACATCTTATTCAGGATATAAGGATTGGTTTATAAAAAGCCACGGCAGGCCTGGCTTTACTATAGAAGTTGGCAAGGACACCAACCCACTTTCAATAAGCCAATTTCCAAAGATATATAATGACAATGAGGAACTTCTTTTGTTAGCCTCAGTTATATAAGTACCTATTTATATATATCTACTAAAAGACCACTTATATCGTCTATAGTAGCTGCCACATTTAAGTTATCTTTTTGTTCACTCATGAGCATGCTGGTTAGATCCTCTAATTTACTATCTATAGTATCTACAGTTATAAAATATTGGGTTTGCCAGAAGCTTATATCTTTTTTTACACTGTACATGTAGCTTAAGACGGATTCAAGGTATTCTTTTATCATTTTTTTATAAGCTTTTACATCTGCATAGCATTTTGTTATGGCAAGTCTGTTTCCTCTCTTTTTTATACTATCAAACATATTTTTAAGTTCCTGCTCTGACTTTTTATCCATTTGTGAGTTAAAACTCTGGGAAAAGTCTTTTTTAACAGATATATTTTTATTACTTGAAGAAGGTTTAGAAGTTACGCCAATTCTAGAAATTTCCATAATAATCCTCCACCTCTTTATTTATAGTGATTCTAGTTTAAGAATTAATTTAGAATCACTATAACAAAATATCATATACTTATTATATATAATATTTTGTCAAAAATATAGTTAATTGTATTTAAAATTAAATTAAAATATATATTTTTTAATTTTGAAAAACATATAAAAACAATAATTACATAATAAGACAAATTATCCTGTACAGTATAATTTTATTACAATAATAATTATTTAATGTGCATAAGATTATAGTGAATTCAAAAAATAGAATGGAAGGCAGGGGATTTTATGTGGTATAAAAAAAGCATTGAAGAAATAACAAAAAAATTGAGCACAGATGTAATAAATGGGTTAACATCTGAGGAAGCTTCAGCTAGAATAAAAAAATATGGCGAAAATAAGCTAATTGAAAAAAAGAAGAAATCAATTTTAAAGCTTTTATTTGAACAAATAAATGATGTACTTATATATATATTACTTGCAGCGGCAGTGGTTTCAGCGGCACTTAGTGAAATAAGTGATGCAATCATAATAATGGTTGTAGTTGTATTAAATGCGGTAATAGGGATAATTCAGGAATCAAAAGCAGAAAAAGCATTGGATTCTTTAAAAAAATTGTCTGTACCTAAAGCATTGGTTAAAAGAAATGGAGAAGTTATAGAGATTTCTTCTGAAAACCTAGTAATAGGAGATATAGTCATATTAGATGCGGGTAAGTATGTTCCTTGTGATTTGAGACTAATAGAAACTGTAAATTTAAAAATAGAAGAATCTGCTTTAACGGGGGAATCTGTACCTTCTGATAAGTATGTAGAAGATATTTTAGAGGATCAAGATATAGCGCTTGGAGATCAAAAAAATATGGCATTTATGTCTACTTTAGTAACTTATGGAAGAGGAGTAGGTGTGGCTGTAGCAACTGGAATGGATACTGAAATAGGTAAAATAGCCAAAATGTTAGATAATGATGAGAAAAATTTAACGCCTCTTCAAAAAAAGTTAGGTGAACTTGGTAAAATACTAGGTATTGTGGTAATTATAATATGTGCACTTATGTTTTTAACAGCTATAATTCAAAAGAGAGATTTATTTGAGATGTTTTTAACGGCTATAAGTTTAGCTGTAGCTGCTATTCCTGAGGGTTTGCCAGCTATGGTTACTATAGTGCTTGCAGTAGGAGTACAGAGGATGATAGGCAAAAATGCAATAATTAGAAAACTACCAGCTATAGAAACACTCGGTTCTGTAAATATAATATGTTCAGATAAAACCGGGACTTTGACTCAGAATAAGATGACTGTTACAAAATTTTATGCAGATAATATTTTAAATAAGATTTCAGCCATTGATTTAAAAAATAACATACATAAAGCACTTATAGAAAATATGGTACTTTGTAATGATGCTACTTATTCTGAAAGTTCTAAAACTGGAGATCCTACTGAAATTGCACTTTTAGAAATGGGTGTTAAATTTAATGTATTTAAAGGTAATGAAAGTAAGGAACACAGCAGAGTAAATGAAATACCTTTCGATTCGGATAGAAAGCTTATGACTACCTTAAATAAATATGGGGATAAGTATCATGTAATTACAAAAGGTGCAGTAGACAATTTAATTAAAATTTGTAATCATATATATTTAAAGGGAGAAGTTGTTTCTTTTACAGAAGAATTAAAGTCAAATGTAATTAATGCTGCAAATTCTATGTCAAACGAAGCACTTAGAGTTTTGGCTGTTGCTTTTAAAGTTATAGATTTATCTAAAATCGAAATTAATTCCATGGAAAGTGAATTGACATTTGTGGGGCTTGTGGGAATGATAGATCCGCCTAGAGAAAATGTAAAAAAATCTATAGATGAGTGTAAAAAATCTGGCATAGGAGTAGTTATGATAACCGGGGATCATAAAAATACCGCTTTTGCCATAGCAAAAGAACTTGGCATAGCAGATCATGAATCTCAGACTATATTAGGATCCGAGTTTGATAAATTATCAGAAAAAGATATACATGATAGAATCGATAACATAAAAGTTTTTGCAAGAGTGTCTCCAGAGCATAAAGTAAATATAGTAAAGGCATTGAAGAAAAAAGGAAATATAGTATCCATGACAGGAGATGGTGTAAATGATGCACCTTCATTAAAAACTGCAGATATAGGTGTAGCTATGGGAATTACGGGAACAGATGTAGCAAAAGGTGCTGCGGATATGGTGCTTACAGATGATAATTTTTCAACTATTGTTGAAGCTGTAAAGCAAGGAAGAAACATATATAATAATATAAGAAAATCCATAGTATTTCTTCTTTCATGCAATATAGGAGAAATAATAGCACTGTTTATAGCAATAGTTTTGGGATGGCCTACAATTTTAAGACCAATTCATATCCTTTGGGTAAATCTTATAACGGATAGTCTTCCAGCTTTAGCACTTGGGGTAGATCCTGATGATCCTGATATAATGAAGGAGAAACCTAGAGATCCACGTAAAGGATTGTTTTCAGGGAAGAGTGGAGTATTTTTGGTAGTAAATGGTATTTTAATAGGAGTACTTACCCTAGTTGCCTTTTATATAGGGACTAAGTTGTATCCTAATTCACTTATACATGCTCAGACTATGACTTTTGTAGTGCTGAGTGTATCACAATTATTTTATACTTTGAGCATTAGGCATGATGAAAAATCTATGTTTGAAATTGGAATTTTTAGTAACAAATACTTAATAGGTGCCATAATTATCGGTATAATAATGCAAAGTATAGTTATTACAGTACCATTCTTGGCTTCTGTATTTAAAGTGTTTAAACTTACAATAAATGATTGGGTATTTGTATTATTACTTTGTTTGATACCTCTTTTAGTAAATGAAATTATAAAGCTTGTTTATAGAAAATCAGTGAAAAATGTTTCATAAAAAATGTAAAGTTTGTAAGCAAAAAATCAACTTATATTCCGGATATTTCTTAAGTTAAAAACTAAGAATTAATAATGAATAGTGAAGGTCGATTTTTCTCCACTATGCTGCGAAAAATCTTAAAATAAAAAAGCTTATTGAAGCTTTGCTTCTATAAGCTTTTTTTAGATTTTCTGCAGCTTTAGCGGAAGAAAATCATCCATAACTATTGATTTCTCATTATTAATTATTAACTGATGGAACCTTGATTAGAATACCCATGTTATTTGTTGTCTTTAAGCTTTGTTCCGTTTTCATCTTGTAGGATAAGGTGTCTTTTCATAAGTCCACCTAGAGCATTTTTAAAATAATTTTTACTTTCATGAAATGTATTTCTTATATCTTCTGGAGAACTTTTATCATTATATGGCATAAATCCATTATGATTTTTTAAATAGTTTAATATAGATTCCTCTAAAGATAATCTTTCATTTTTAGGTGTTTTCCTAGGAGAGAGTCCTAACTTACCATCTTCATATATTTTTTTTATCCTTAAGTTAAGTTCATCTCCAGGATGAATATCTGTAAAATATTCATTGTTTAATATAACCCCTCGATAAAGATTGTCTACAGCTACCATAGCACTGTTATTGGTTTGAAATCCATAAATAGTACCCTTTACTTCACTGCCAAGAGAATACTTTTCATCATCTTCATTTTCTAGGATAAGCAGATATCTATCTATATCTGTAGTAGCTGCGATTCTATCAGTTCTATCTACATATAGATAGAATAAATAAGATTTTTCAGGAATTAGCTTATACTTTTGCTCTGCTAAAGGTACGAGCACATCTCTTTCTAAACCGATATCTACGAAACTGCCAAAACTAGTATTACCTACTACCTTCAAATAGGCAAGCTCACCTACTTCGGCTTTAGGTTTTTTTAAAGTGGATATTATTCTATCTCTTGAATCCTTATATATGAATGCGTTGACTTCATCGCCAATAGAAATGGTATCTTCAGTAATATTACCTTTAGGAAGAAGTATATCGTCTTTAGTTCTACCTGTTTCTGCATCTAAGTAGTATCCAAAACTTGCTTCCCTGACTATTTTCAGTTTGTTAAATTTCCCTATTAGTATCAACTATATTTTCACTCCCCTGTAATGTTTAAAATACTTCTACTTCAAACATATTATATAATAATATTATAGTTACTGCCAGTTAAGTTAGTATTTAAAATCAATTCTACAATAAGAACCTTACCAAAATATATTTACATACAATTGTAGTTGTTTTTTTGAGATCCAGCATTGGCGGTTTTCTCTAGAATATTTTCTCTCAAAAACATCTTATAGATACGGGCATTTTATATACTTTAGAAAATAAATTAGATTTTTCGCTAATTTTTTCTGGTATATACTCACAACCTTGCCCTGCAATTTTAATTTTCAAAGTTTCATTCTCCAATTTGATTTCCTCCAAAGAAATGTTTAAGTTATGTTTATGATCTAAAGCATCTGCAATCCGTAATAGAGCTATTAATTTTAGCAATTTCAACTTTAATCTATTCGAACAAAATTCTATACATTTATCGATAGATTTTCCATGACTACTTGCTACTGCTGCAAGAAGAATGCGAGTTTCATCAGGAAGCGTATTTAAAGCAGGTTCTTTCAATATAATATTTTTTGTATACTTATGGTGTTTTTTCTTCTGGATAAAATATCCTACATCATGAAGTAGAGCACTGTATTTTAAAAAAATTCTGTCCTCTTTTAAAAATTGATAATCTTGGTTCATAAAATCAAATAAGGCGACAACATAAGATGATACTTTTTTTTCATGAAATACAATATTATGAACATTATATTTTTCTATAATTTCAAATACCTCATTTTCACTTAAATAGCTGCTAACATTTAACATATATTTCCCCTTTTACAATAAATTCATCATATTATATGAGATCATTGGGAGAAATATGTAACATTCACTATAATAAATTTTCGATTAAAACTAGAAATTACCTTGATTTAATGATTAACTTCTTACCAGAAATTTTTTCAAAAGTTCCAGCACAATCTAGAGCCTGATTTAGTTCTAAAAACGGATCTGTTTTAGATTTAACACTTATAATTACATTATCTGATTCTATAACACAGGATACATTACTTACGTTACAATTTAGACCGCTATCTAAATTGTCACAAACCCTCACTAGTAGTGCTAGCTTTTCAATAACTTCTATATCTTCTCCAGTTATTATTTTTCCGTACTTCTTTAAATCTATTTTAAAATCATTTTTTCTATGAAGAGTAGCTATATATGCAGCCATTAGCTGTTCCTTATGTGATAAACCGTTTATTTTAGAATTTAAAATTATATAAAAAGAATGGGCAGGGTGATTATAATAGCTTATACGTATTCCACAGTCATGAAGAAGTGCAGCTGTTTTTAAAACTTTATAGAAATCATCATCTATATTTAGTATTGACTTAAGGTTATTATATAAACATTCAGTAAGTTCCCATACTTGTTTGGCATGATTTAGATTCATTTCATAGTTAAATATATGATTATTTATTGAAAAACCTAAAACATCCTCTAAAGGCTTGTTACTCCTCAAAATGTATTCATAAATAAGTCCTTCTCTAATCCCACATCCACTTACATAGAGTTCTTTTAAATCTAAAAATTCAAATAAAGTAACTACAGCACCGACAGCACCTAAAAATATATCTGCCCTATTTTTTGATAATCCTTTTATTTTTTTTCGTTCTATGTGATCTTTTACCTTGGACATATTGTATATTTCCATTACTTCATCTATATCTATTTGATAATTATGAAGATTAACTATAGGATAAGCATTCTTTTTTCGACTAATCTTTGCTATATTTCGAAATGTTCCTCCTATACCAACTAAGGGAAGGCTCTTTATTTCTCTTAGCCATGGAATGTCTTTATAGAAAGAAAGTATAAATTTTTTTAAATCCTTTTCTGTTTTTTCGTCCATAGCTTTACTTAAAGAAAATCTTTCTGTCAGGTTTATTGCACCAAAAGGTAGACTAATAGAATGTTTAAGATTTCTATTCTTAACCCAAATAAGTTCTGTACTACTGCCACCAATATCCATTAAAAGTGCATTAGAAATATCCATACTATTTATATTGCCAAAATAGTCATAGTAAGCCTCTGATGTACCTGGTAACACTCGAATTTCAATATTTAATTCTGATTTAACTCTATTTATGAAATCTAATTGATTTGACGCCTTACGTACCGCTTCTGTTGCCACTGCTATAATTTCTGTTACACCTTGTGCTTTACATAAACATTTAAAAAACGATAATGTTTTTATAGCCTTTTCAATTTTTAAAGGGTTTAACTCTCCATAAATAGTCATATCTTTTCCAAGGCGTACAGTTTCCTTTACTTCATCTATTATACTAAAACAATCATTTTCATTAATTTGCACTAGTACCAATCTCATTGAGTTTGACCCTATATCAATAATTGCTATTTGCTTCATTTTTACCTCCTTTTCGCAGGCATCCTAAAAACACTTTAATTATTTTTAAGTGCATATATTATGCCTATAACAAGAAATACATAATATGAATAAACTTATCTCTAATTTTATTGAATATCTAAGATATTTGCAACAACTTAATTGGGTAATACACAATAATAATCTATATGTTAAAGCTATGTTAATTATAAGTTAAGTATGTTTAGAATATGTAAGTTTTCGACAATAAGTCTTAAAAATATACTATAATTAAAAAAATGACGTGTAGAAATTATCATAATAAATACATATATTTATTTGAAAAATATATGTATTTAGGAGGGGAGGTTTTTATGAAAAAAATCAAAGAGGCAAATGCTATTGCTGCCATTGACATAGGATCTAATTACTTAAGAATGAGTATTGCAGAAATTAACACAGATGAAGTTATAAAAATTCTAGAAGATGTAATCAAACCTATAAACATAGGTAAGGACACTTTTACCTCGAAAAAAATTTCTATACAGACTATGCATCAAACCTGTTATCATTTAAAAAACTTTACACAATTGATACGAGATTATAGAGTAAAATCTTATAAAGCCATTTCTACTAGTGGAATCAGAGAAGCTGAAAATAAGCAATACATTTTAGAACAAATAAGGCTTCGAACAGGCTTAAATGTTGAATGTATTAATGCTACTCAAGAACGTTTTTTTATGATAAAAGCAATTAACTACAATTCTAATTTAAACAGTTTAAAACAAGTATTAGTTGTAAATATTACCTCAGGTGCTGTTGAAGTATCAATTTATGAAAAAGGACGGTTAAAATTTATTGAACAGTCAAAAATAGGATCTTTACGCCTTAGAGAAACTCTAGGTGAATTAGAATCAAAAACATTAGATTTTCCTGCAATAATGGAGCAGTTTATTGAAAATAAACTTTATTCAATAAAATCTACTATAGAAAACCTTAATTTTGAATGTTTAGTAGGCCTGGGAGGAGAGCTTAAAACAATTTGGAAAATTATAAGGGCAAAGAGTAATTCTAATAATCAAAAACATTTTTTAAAAGATGGTAACTTCATAAAAAGAGAAGATTTTATGCAATTATATAAACATATTCGAAGAATGACAAATGATCAAATAAGATTTACGTACGGTGTTTCTTATAAAGTTGCTGAGTTGCTTTTGCCTTCAATTTTAATTTTTCATTGCTTCCTTAAAATAACTAAAAGTAAAAATATACAAATTCCAATGACATCCCTAAGAAAAGGCATTTTATATGACCTAGCAGAGGATTTACTCGATATTAATAAGAAAAAAGAATCCCAAAATTATATTATTAGTTCTGTGTGGTATATTGCTGAGAAATATAGAATTAATAAAAAGCATGCAGCTTTTGTTGAAAAAATTGCTTTATCTATATTTGACCAAACTAAAAAGCTTCATAAACTTGGAGAAAAGGAAAGACTTTATTTACAGGTGGCCTCTATTCTTCACGATGTAGGAATTTTTGTAGATGCCTGTAACCATTGTATTCAATCCTATAATATAATTTGCAATCAGAATATTATTGGATTTTCTGATAAAGACTTACAGTTAACGGCCAACATAGCAAGATATCATTCCGAAGAAACTCCAAAGCAATCCCACAAAGATTATTATATTTTATGTGATCAGGATAAAATGACTGTTTCTATTTTATCTGCTATTTTAAAATTAGCAGAAGCTTTAGATATATCTCACCTTGAAAAAATAAAAGAGTTGAAATTGACATCAGATAAAGACTTACTTTATTTCAATTTAAACTCTGAAGAAGATATTGTTTTAGAAGAATGGAATTTTATGCGTAATTCAGATTTCTTTGAAGAAGTATTAGGAGTAAAACCCATGATATAATCTGAGAAAGGAAGAAAAAATGAGTATTTATCGTTCACCTGAAAATTTCATAAACAGAGAATTAAGTTGGATAGAGTTCAACAAAAGAGTTCTAGAAGAGGCTCAAGATACCAGTAATCCACTTTTTGAAAGGTTAAAATTTGAATCCATTGTAAGTTCTAATTTAGATGAATTTTTTATGATACGTGTAGGTTCCTTATCAGATCAGATTGCTGCTGGATTTAACAAACCAGATGCTGTTGGATTAACTCCAATAGAAGAAATGAATAAAATATCTATACATGTTCATAAGCTAGTTTATGACCAATTAAATTGTTATAATCGATCTTTGAAACTAGCTTTAAGAAAGGAAAATATATTTTTCTTAAAACCTAAAAAATTTAATCGAGAACAATATGAGTACATTGAAGACTATTATTTAAAAAACGTTTATCCTGTATTAACACCTATGGTAGTTGATAACAGCAGGCCTTTTCCATTAATTTTAAATCGCAGCTTAAATATTGGCTTATTACTTCAAAAAAATGAGGGTACTAATGAATATACTTTTGCTACTATCCAGGTTCCATCAGTATTAGAAAGAATCATTGAGATTCCTTGCAATAATGGAAAATCCTTTGTGTTTTTAGAAGACATCATCAAAATGAATTTAAACTTTCTATTTACTAATTATAAAATCATAGCTTCAAGCTGCTACCGCATTACACGTAATGCTGATTTAACTTTAGATGAAGAAGGAGCAGAAGATTTATTAGAAGCTATTGAAGAATCACTAAAACAGCGTAAATGGGGAAATGAAGTAAGACTAGAATTTGAAATTGGCATTGATAAAGTGTTACTTCATATTCTTGAAGAAGAACTGGAAATTTTAAAAGATCAAGAATATGAAATTAATGGGCCTATTGATTTAACTTTTTTAATGAAACTTACTAAAAAAACAGGATATAGTCATCTAGAATATGCTCCCATGAAACCTCAAATTCCACATGAGTTTTTAAAAACTAAAAATATATTTGAGGCAATTTCAAAGAAAGATATTTTATTACACCATCCTTACGAATCTTTTGATCCAATTATTAATTTGGTAAAACAGGCAGCTGCAGATCCAAATGTTTTAGCAATAAAACAGACTTTATATCGTGTAAGTGGAAAATCCCCTATTATAGAAGCTTTAATTAATGCTGGGGAACAGGGCAAACAGGTTACAGTTTTAGTTGAATTAAAAGCAAGGTTTGATGAGGAAAACAATATTATTTGGGCCAAGCGCCTAGAAAAGGCAGGTTGTCATGTAATTTATGGCTTAGTTGGGCTTAAAACTCATTGTAAAATATTACTCGTTGTTCGTAAAGAAAATACTGGGATTAAGCGCTATGTTCATTTAGGTACAGGTAATTATAATGATGTCACAGCAAAATTATATACAGACTTAGGGTTGTTTACCACAAATCCTTATATAGGTTCAGACGCTTCTGCCATATTTAATATGCTATCGGGTCACTCTCATCCAACTGATTTATATAAATTAAGTTTGGCACCTTTAAATTTAAGGGAGCGTTTCCTTTACATGATATCTCAAGAGACAGAAAACGCAAGTATGGGTAAACCTGCTAAAATTATTGCAAAAATGAATTCTTTAGTAGATACGCAAATTATCAAAGCTTTATATAAGGCCTCAAGTGCTGGGGTAAATATCCATTTAATTGTACGTGGAATTTGCTGTCTAAGACCAGGTATTTCAGGAATAAGTGAAAATATAACCGTAAGAAGCATTGTTGGAAGACTTTTGGAACACAGCCGTATTTATTGTTTTTACAACGATGGAGATGAAACAATATATCTTTCCAGTGCAGATTGGATGGATAGAAATTTAGATAGAAGAGTAGAAATGTTATTTCCGGTTGAAGATAAAAGTGCAATATCTAAAATAAAACAGATTTTAGATATATCTTTATCAGATACAGTAAAGGCTAGAATTTTAAATACAGATGGATCTTATACTAGAATTGATAGAAGGGGAAAGGAGAGTGTCAATAGTCAGCAAGTTTTCTATAACATTACAATAAAAAATAACTATGATGAACAAATATTATTACAATATAATAAGGATTATTGGGTTGAAAATGGATTTAAACCCAAGTTATCTAATTTTGTAGAGTAATAAAATATTAAAAAAATTGACATGTTAATTTTTTAATAACCTAAATTTAATATAAGGCAGTTATTTAACTGACTATAAACTTAGTATACGAGGAGTGTGAATTATGATAATTAGTTCTGAAAAAAATTTTTTTAAAAAAATTGAATCATTTGATAAGGCTATGATTGAAACTATTAAGACTAATATGGATATATTTGAATTTGAAGATGAGAAGTATACAATTTGTTCAAATGGTGTATTTGTACAAACTTTAATTAATGACAGGATATTATATCGTATTTTTATTGATGAGTATAAAAATGGCGCTTCTATACACTATGATTTGTTCAAATGTTTACATAACTAGTATTTGTGTAACTTGTTTTTGATATAAAATTTCTATGCAGCTTTGAAGCAAAATGTAATATAAAGATAGGGTATTGTACTTAAAATTAGTGATGAGATTAAGTTACAATACCCTGTTTTTAACTTTTTTTCTATCTTTAGCTATATTTTACTCCTCCTGAGTAAAAACTATCCTTGTATGGTTTACACTTACCTAGATCAAAAGGCAATTTATTAGAATTTAAGATTAAACTTACAAATAGCTTTAAATTTGTTTTACATCACGTATAATATAAAGTATATAAAGTATATATAGAAGTTAAAAAATTATTGAGGAGGAAAATATATGTCATCAATGGATTTTGTAAGGGTATCTGCAGCATGTCCTTTAACGAATGTAGCAGATATAGATTTTAACTTAAACAATATAAAGCTGTGCATAGATAGAGCTCTAGAGCAAAAGTCAAAGCTTGTAGTTTTTCCGGAGCTTTGTATAACCTCATATACTTGTGGAGATCTTTTTGAGCAGCAGCTGCTTTTGGGAAAATGTGTAGAAGCTCTAAAGGAGCTGTGTGATTACTCAAAAGACAGGGACATACTAATAGCAGTAGGATCACCTCTTACATATAAGTGCTGTCTTTATAACTGTGCATACATAATATTTAAAGGAAATATTTTAGGTATTGTTCCTAAAAGTTATATTCCAAATTATGAGGAATTTTACGAAAAAAGATGGTTTACAGAGGGGTTAAAAGTTATAGATGAGAAGGTTAATTTTTATTTTCAAGACAATATACCCTTTGGAACAAATTTAATATTTACCTGCGGTACTTTTAAATTTGGAATTGAAATATGTGAAGATTTATGGACAGTAGTACCTCCAAGCAGTTATCTATGCCTTATGGGTGCAAATATTATAGGAAATCTCTCTGCATCTAATGAAGTTGTAAGTAAATCGACTTATAGGAGAGACTTAATATCATCTCAAAGTGCTAGATGTATGTGTTCTTATATATATTCATCCTGTGGAGTTTTTGAATCTTCTACAGATTTAGTATTTAGTGGTGATATGTGTATTTCTGAAAATGGAGCAATGCTAAAGTCTGGTGAAAGATTTAAAAGAGAAAATCAAGTTATTACTACAATTGTAGATTTAGGACGATTAACTGCGCAGCGTTTAAGAAATGTAAGCTTTAGGGATAGCGTAAAATTATTTTTGGATAAACCTGTAGAAATAAATTTTCAATTTGAAACTATGGATTATGGAAAATTTGATAGAGATATTGACAAACATCCTTTTGTACCTGCAGGTAGAGATGAAAGGGAAATTAGATGTAGGGAAATATTTAACATACAAACTTCTGCTCTTGCTAAAAGAGTAAGCCATACCAATTCAAAAAAAGCGGTTATAGGTATATCGGGTGGACTTGATTCTACCTTGGCTTTGCTTGTTACAGTGAAAACTTTTGATATGTTAAAGATCTCGAGAGACAATATAATAACTGTTACTATGCCAGGGTTTGGCACTACAGATAGAACTTATAACAATGCAGTAAATCTATGTAAAAGCTTAGGAACAGAACTTAGAGAAATAAATATAGTAGATGCATGTCTTCAACATTTTAAAGATATATCACACGACAGAGAGATACATGATGTAACTTATGAGAATGTTCAGGCAAGGGAAAGGACACAGATTATAATGGACATAGCAAATAAAGAAGGTGGGCTTGTAATTGGTACAGGTGACCTTTCTGAGTTGGCACTTGGATGGTGTACTTATAACGGTGATCATATGTCTATGTACAGTGTAAATTGTTCCATACCTAAAACGTTAGTAAGATATTTAGTAAGATATGTAGCAGATAAAGAGGTATCAAAAAATATATCGGATATTTTGATAGACATACTTGATACTCCGGTAAGTCCAGAACTTTTGCCTAAAGATAAAAATGGTAAGATAGCTCAGAAAACAGAAGATATAGTGGGACCATATGAACTTCATGATTTCTTTTTGTATTATTTTGTTAGACATAGTTATTCACCTGGAAAGATATTGTTTTTGGCAAAACAAGCTTTTAAAAATGATTATGATAACGATGTTATTTGTAAATGGTTAAAAGTATTTATAAAAAGATTTTTCACTCAGCAATTCAAGAGATCGGCGATTCCAGATGGGCCTAAAGTAGGTACTGTAAGTTTATCTCCTAGAGGAGATTGGAGGATGCCATCAGATGCTAGCTTTAATTTATGGATGCAAAAATAAAATTTTTATAAATTCAGCTTTATTGATGAATAGATATAGTATACTATTTATAATATAAGGGTAGAAAAAACTTATAGGTTACTTTTTTAACCGGGCGAAAAAGGCAATATGAAAAAATTTGATAAAGGGGGGGGAAAATTTACATGTTTAATCTTATTTTATGGACTGTAATTGGTTTAGTAGCCCTATTTGTAGATATGGTAACAAGTGCTTTCCTATTTGTATGGTTTACCATAGGAGCAATTGCCGCCATTGTAGCAGGAATATTAAAATATTCTTTTATAGTTCAACTTGTAGTATTTTTAGTAGTGAGTATAGTGCTTATAGTTGTTTGTTATCCAATAGTTAAAAAAAATATTAAAAAATCTATAAAGCCTACTTTGCTTAGGGAAAAAACCTATGTGGGGAAAAAAATTACTATAGATGCGGAAATGGTAAAAAATAATGGAATAAAGATTGATGGAGTGTACTGGAATATAAAAGATGAAGGATATACTATTAAGGATGGGGACACAGTAAGAATAGTTGGAATGGAAGGAAATAAACTTATTATAAAAAAGGAGATGTAAATATGGTAAGTAAAATTTTTATTTTGATTGTACTTGTAGCTATTATTGCAATAATAATTTCTTCTATGAAGGTAGTAAATACCGGTTATGTAACTATTATAGAAAGATTTGGACAATTTCATAGGGTACTGGAACCAGGATGGCATTTTCTAATTCCATTTATTGATTTTGCAAGAAGAAAAGTCTCAAATAAACAGCAGATATTAGATATTGAACCTCAAAGTGTTATAACTAAGGACAATGTAAAGATATCTATTGACAATGTTATTTTTTATAAGATATTAAGTGCTAAGGATGCTATATATAATATAGAAGATTACAAAGCAGGTATAGTTTTTTCAACTATAACCAATATGAGAAATATTGTGGGAGATATGAGTTTAGATGAAGTTCTATCAGGAAGAGATATAATAAATGGAAAGCTTTTAAAAGTAGTAGATGAGATAACAGATGCCTATGGTATAAAAATATTGTCTGTGGAAATTAAAAATATTATTCCTCCAGCTGAAATTCAACAGGCTATGGAAAAACAAATGAGAGCAGAACGTGATAAAAGAGCTGTTATACTTCAAGCAGAAGGTCAAAAACAAGGCGATATAGCAAGAGCTGAAGGTGGAAAACAAGCTAAGATACTTCAAGCTGAAGCTGAAAAGGAAGCAAATATAAGAAGGGCTGAAGGCTTAAGACAATCTCAAATGTTAGAAGCAGAAGGTAAGGCAAAAGCAATAGAATCTGTAGCAGTAGCAGAGGCTAAGGCTATCCAACTTGTTAACAGGGCTATAATTGATTCAGGTACAGATGAAAAGGTAATAGCAATTAAGCAGGTAGAAGCATTGAAGGAAATGGCTAAAAATCCGGCAAATAAATTGATATTGCCAAATGAAGCCATATCCTCTCTCGGAAATATGGCAGCAATAGCAGATATGCTCCAGAAAAAGTAATTTTTTATAGGATTCTAAGTAAATTAACTTAACTTTCGTAGTTTAAAAATAATATGAAGTAATCAATTCACAATGCACGATGCACAATTCACAATTAAGGAAGATTTTCTGTTGTTACAGAAAATCTAAAAATTAATGTTCATACTACTTAGTTTTTAGATTTTTCATAGTACTCGCGAAGAAAAATCTACCGAAATTGTGCATTGTTAACTGTGCATTGTGAATTAATTTATATCCCATTATTTTTATATTAAGTTAAAATTTTGTTATGTGCAAAAGTTGAGTAAATTAACTTATAAACTTTATATAATTGAAATATGGGGGAAATCTATGTGAAAAAAGTTTTAATAGTGGAAGATGAGGCTTCTATTAGAGGATTTTTAAAAATAAATTTTAAAAGAAACAAGTTCATAGTGATAGAAGCAAGTTCGGGAGAAAGAGCTTTAGAAAAGGCAAGGCTTGAAAATCCCATAGTTACAATATTAGATGTAATGCTTCCTGGAATGGATGGATTTAAGACTTGTGAAATACTTAGAAGAGAATTTCCTAAGATGGGTATAATAATGCTTACAGCCAGAAGTCAGGACACGGACAAGATAATGGGCTTTGGATTTGGAGCAGATGACTATGTAGTAAAGCCTTTTAATCCTCAGGAGTTAATAGCCCGGGTAAATGCACTTTTGAGGAGAATAGGAATTCAAAGTGATAGTAAAAATGAAGTGCTTGTATCAGGTGAGTTTAAGATAGACGATGGTGCCATGAAGGCCTATAGAAATGGACAGGAATTAGAACTTACCCCCAAAGAATACATGTTAATGAAAATATTTATAGAAAATCAAGGAAAAGCTTTGAATAGAAATGAACTTTTAAGTCTTGTCTGGGGATATAGCTATCCTGGAGATACAAAAATAGTTGATGTAAACATAAGAAGGCTTAGGGAGAAAATAGAGGAAAATTCTTCAAAACCAAAGTGCATTGAGACTGTATGGGGAGTAGGATATAGGTGGAGAAAAAAATAACATGTTAAGTGGAATAAAGGAAAGAATGATAGGAGGCTATTTATTTATAATAATTTTTACTGTAGTGATAATTGAATCTTTTTTAATATTTTCCATTAGCAGATACTATTATAAAAATATGGAGAATATGGTTTCTAATCAGATAAAGGTTTCCGTAGACTTTTATAATAGTTATCTAGCTTCTTCCAGTTTAAAAAAAAATATAAGTGACAATGCAGATATATTTTGGAAAAATACTTCTGCAGAAGTTCAAGTAATAGATGTTTCAGGAAGAATGCTTATGGATTCTATAGGAAACTTTATACCTGGCAAAGTGAATGGCGAAGACATAAAAGATGCTTTAAATGGAGATTTAGGCATTTCTATAGAAGCAGATAAAAAAACTAGTGAAAAAGTGCTGTATGTATCTAAAGCTTTAAAATCCAATGGAAAAGTTGAAGGAGTACTTAGATTTGTCACTTCTCTTTCAGAAGTGGACACGATAATAAAAAAAATATCTTTTATGCTCATATTTATAGGAATTGCAGTAATAATAATGGCAGGAATTATAAGCGTGTTCATTTCAAATAGTATAACAAGACCGGTAAGAGAGGTTACAGCTATGGCAAGAAAAATGGCTGATGGAAGATTTAATGAGAGAATTGAAAAGAAAAGAGATGATGAGATAGGGGAACTATTTGATGCACTAAATTTTATGGCAGATGAAATATTAAAAAATGAGAAGCTAAAAAATGAATTTGTAGCCTCCGTATCCCATGAACTCAGAACCCCACTTACATCTATAAAGGGATGGGCTTCTACTATGAGAACTGGAGATTTCAGTGATAGGGAAGAATTAGAAACTGGACTTGAGATAATAGAAAATGAAAGTGATAGGCTAACTAAAATGGTAGAAGAACTTTTAGATTTTTCCAAATTTGTATCTGGTAAAATTACACTGAAAAAAGATTATGTAGATATAAAAAATACTATAGAATATATAAAAAAACAGTTTTCGCTAAGGGCATGGCGACAAAATATAAACTTTTCTGTAAAAGTTCAGGATAATATGCCTTTGGTTTTACTGGATGAAAATAGAATTAAACAGGTGCTTAACAATTTGCTGGACAATGCTTTTAAATTTACACAAGAAAGAGGAAGGGTAACTTTAAAGGCTTTCATAAGAGATGAAAACTTAATTGTGATAGTAGGTGATACTGGAATCGGGATACCTGAAGATGAACTTCCAAAAGTCACTGAGAAGTTTTTTAAAGGCAAAAGTGACAAGTGCAGCAATGGAATAGGATTATCAATATGCAAAGAAATAGTTTCACTTCATGGAGGAAAAATTGAGATAACAAGTGAATTGGTTAAGGGAACTGAAATAACTTTGACCATTCCAGTAGAAGACAACTAGAATTTTAGAAAAGGTGATATTTTTGAAAAAGCTTACTGCACTTATTGGTATTTTAGTTGTATGTATAGTATTTGTAGTGTATAAAAATATAAATTCTTCTCTTAATCCCAACATTGTTCCCGTAAAGAATATAAATTTACCTATTGCAGGAACATGGATTTTAGATAAATATGTATTTACAGGCGACTCTTCTATTCCTGAGGACAAGGCTAAAAGTATGATAGGTGAAAAGGCTCAATTCAGTGATAAGGGAGTATACTTTGATAATTTGATATGTAAAAATCCTAGTTTTAAAGTAAAAGTTTTAGATAGTCAGGATTATTTTCAAAGTAATTTTAAAATTGACCCCTCTTCCATAGGAATAAATGAAAAGTATATAAAAGTGGTTACTGTATCCTCTGAAGACAATTTTTTCGATGAATTCATTCAGATAAATAGAAATGTAATGTTAAAGTTTACAGATGGAATAATATTTTTTTTCATTAAGGATGGCACACAAATGAACGATTTTGGATTTAAAAATGTGGATAAAAATAATTCTAAGATTATAATTTCAAAGAGTCAAAAGAAGATGGATTCTAAATCCGGACTGTTTTTAGGACTTAAATGTATTGATGAGTCGGGATTAGGGTACAATTATAGAACTTTGTGGATAAGCTCCTCATATAGGAAGATTATGCCTATTGTGAATATACAAGATTTAGTAATTCCAAGGGAAAGTGGATTTTGGAAAGTGGGAGTAAAAAAAGTATGTGAAAAAGATGTGAAAAAGGATATTGTTTGGAGTGAGATCCTTGGAAACAACAAAACTTCAACAATTAAATATCGTAATATTTCTGGGTGTAGCAGCGAAATACTATTTGTAGGTGAAGAATATATTTCTATGGATGACAGAAAAGTTTATAATGATGATGATGGTGACCAAAGATTTGAAAGTGGATATTTTAGTGTACTTCCTCTAGATAATTTCAATGGAAATAAGATGGATTTTTCTAAAGCTTTTGGAGACGATGCAGGAAGTAGGTTAAAATATAGTGCAGATTTATATTTAAAAAAGATGAACTTAAGTAAAAATAAAATAGATGAAAATAAGCTGCAAACTAATTGGTCTGTAGCTAGGAGAAGCGGCAGGTGGATGCTAAGAGGTAGAATCTCCTATGGGGATTTTGACGTGATGTATGCACCTCCTACAATTTTAACTGATTATGATGACCTATATCCATCATTTGATGTCATAAAAAAAGAGATACCAGATGCAATAGATGCCTATACTTCTCCAAATAAAGATTTTATAGTTATTTTAACTGAAACTAAGTTAAAAATTTATCTTTTAAATAATAAAAAAATAGGCAAACTAGAAAGGGAATTTGACTTGAAAAATGGAGAAACAGCAGTTATGTCTCAATGGTTATTAGGAAGTTATGTAGATAAATGGAATAAGTTAATTAAGAATATGAAGAAAAATTAATAGTACAGGTGTGTGATTATTATGAGTATAAGGTTTATATACGGAAGGGCAGGAAGTGGGAAAAGTTATTATTGTCTTCAAAGTATAAAAAAAAGAATAGAAGAAAATGAAAATAGAAATCTCATACTTTTAGTACCCGAACAATTTTCCTTTCAAGCAGAAAAAAATTTAATAAAATCAGTGGGACAGAAGGGAATGCTGAAAGCTCAGGTGTTAAGTTTTAAAAGAACGGCAGAAAGGGTATTTGGTGAAGTAGGTGGTGGTACAAGAAAACATGTAAATGATTCGGGAAAAGCTATACTTCTCTACGAAATAATAGAAAGGAATAAAAAGAAATTAAAAGTATTTGGGAAATCCACTAAAAAACAAGGTTTTGTAAATATGATTTCAGATATGATAACTGAATTAAAAAAGTATAACATATCCCTTGAACTCTTACAAGATAGCCTAGATAGAATAGAAAATATAAATCTGAAAAATAAGTTAGAAGATATAATAATAATTTACTCGGAGTTTCAGGAGAGACTTCATAAAAATTATATAGATTCTGAGGATATACTATCCTTGCTATATGAAAAACTTGACAAATCTGATTTTTTTAACAATGCGGAAGTATGGATTGATGAATTTTACAGTTTTACGCCACAGGAATATAAAGTGTTGGAAAAGATTATATGTAAATCATATAGGACAAATATAACTTTATGTACAGATATTTTAAGTGAGAATTCTTCCCTTGAAAGTATGGACCTGTTTTTACCTACAAAAATCACGGAAAAAAAGCTTTTACAAATAGCTAAAAATAATAATATAGCCTATGACAAACCAAAAGCATTAAAATGCAATTCTTATGGTAGATTTAAAGGTAATGCAGAGCTTGAGCATTTAGAGCAATACATATTTTCTTATCCTTATAAAATTTATGAAAGGCCAAGTTCAAACATAAGGGTGTTTAAGGCCTTGAATAAGTATACTGAAGTGGAAAATGTTGCCCGGGATATATTAAAAATGTGCAGGGATGAGGGTTTTAGGTTTAGAGATATTTCAGTTGTAACAGGAGATTTAGATGGATATGAAAATATTATAAAAGCTGTGTTCAATCAATATAACATACCTTATTTTATAGATAAAAAAAGAGAAATTGATGATAGTCCTATTATAATTTTAATAATTTCAGCAGTGGAAATACTCTCGAAAAATTGGTCCTATGAAGCTGTATTTAGATATTTAAAAACGGGACTCTTGGATTTAGAATTTGATGAGGTAGATATGCTAGAAAATTATGTGCTCGCCAATGGAATAAGGGGAAAGAGATGGGTTGATCCAAAGCCTTGGAATTATAGGATAAACTATGAAAATTATGATGAAGAAATGTCTGAAGAAGAGACAGAATATTTAAAAAAGATAAACCGTATAAGGGATAAAGTTAGAGAACCTATTTTAAAGCTTTCAGAGGATATAAAAGGCAACAAGACAGGACAAGAGATGTGTGAAGGGCTATACAATTTTTTGTGTAATTTAAAGGTGCCAGAAAAAGTGGAGTTACTTATAAAGAAATTTAGAAATACTTCTAAATTAGACAAGGCAAATGAGTACAGTCAAATATGGAATATAGTAGTAGATATATTAGATCAAATAGCAGTTGTTATAGGAGATGAATCCATTGGAATGGAGCTATTTAGTGAAGTGCTTGCAAATGGTTTTTCTCAATATGAAATAGGGGTAATACCTGCGTCTTTAGATCAAGTTTTAGTCAGTAGTGTAACTAGGCTAAGAAGTCATGATGTAAGAATACTTTATATTGTTGGAGTTAACGATGGAATATTTCCAGCATCTATACCTGTAGATGGAGTATTTACAGATGAAGACAGGGATGAACTGAGAGAAAGAGGAGTTGAACTTGCAAAAGATACTAGAAGCAGGGCTTTTGAAGAACAACTTTTGGTATATGGAATACTTACTAAAGCAGATAAATATTTAACATTTAGTTATTCAATGAGCGATGAAGAAGGAAAAAGTAAAAGACCATCTATTGTCATATCTATTATAAAAAAATTATTTCCTAAGATTCAAGAAGAGAGTAATTTAAAAGGCATTTTGGGAGAGAAAGCAGGAATAGAAGCTGTAAATGGACCTAAAGATACATTTAATGAATTGATTTCAAATATAAGAAGAAGCATAGAAGATAACAATTCTGTAGATCCACTGTGGATTAATGTATATAGATGGTATAAAAATGATCCTAGTTGGAGTAAAAAAGTTGAAACTGTTTTAAAGGGATTTTCCTATAATAATTATATTGAAATTTTGGATAAGAGTAAAGTTAGAAGACTTTATGGAAGACACTTAAATATAAGTGTTTCAAGGTTGGAAAAATTTGCACAGTGTCCCTTTGCATATTTTGTACAGTATGGACTTAAAGTTAAAGATAGAAAAATGTACAATTTAAGTTCTCCGGATTTGGGAAGCTTTATGCATGATATACTTAAAAAGTTTTCCATACAATTAAAAGAAAAAAATTTAACATGGAAGGATATAGATAAAAATTGGTGTGAGGAAAATGTAAAAATTGTAGTAGATAGTACTTTAAACGGTATACCGGGATCTATATTGAACAGCTCAAAGAAATATAAACATATTACAGATAATTTAAAAAAGATCCTTACAAGATCAGTATGGCTTATAGCAGAACATATGAAAAGAGGTAATTTTATACCAAGGGCTTATGAGCTTTCTTTTGGAGATTCTGGGGATATACCTCCTATTTCAATAAAACTTCATTCCGGAGAAGAAGTTAGTCTCATAGGTAGAGTGGATAGAATAGATTTATTAGAGCAGGATTCAGTTGTATATCTTAGAATAATAGACTACAAATCTGGTGCTAAGGAATTTAAGCTGTCAGATATATATTATGGTTTTCAAATGCAGCTTTTAATATATTTAGATGCTATACTTGCAGAACTAGATCAAAAACTTAATAAAGAAGCTATACCGGGAGGTATATTGTATTTCAAATTGGATGATCCTATAATAAAAACGGAAGGAAATATAAGTGACTCTGAGATAGAGAAGAGGATACTTAAGAGTCTTAGGATGAATGGATTGCTTTTAAACGATCCTGAGATAATAAAGCAAATGGATAGTGAAATGGAAAAAAGCTCGGATATTATATGTGCTTCTATAAATAAAGATGGCAATCTGTCAAAGGTTCAGTCATCTCTAGCAACTAGGGAGCAATTTGAATTGTTAAGGAAATACGTAAGAAGTACCATAGTAGACTTAAGTGAAAAGATACTAGAAGGAAATATAGAGGCAGTTCCATATAAAAATAAAAGCAAAACAGGATGTAGTTATTGTATTTATTCTGCTATTTGTCAGTTTGATACGTCTATAAAAGGGAATGAATATAAAATAACTAAGGATAAAAAAGATGAAGAAGTTTGGAAGGATATTGAAAGAAAAGTTGGAAAGTAAAAATTTCAAATGAATATATTGACTATTTGCTAGAATGATAGTACAGATACGTGCATATTTTACAGTTACAATAAATACTGTAAAAAAATATATAAAGTACAATTGACAGGGCAAATGACTTATTATATAATAAACTTATAAAAACGTTATCAAAGCATTTTGAATAGCTGTGAAAGATCTGGAGTACACGTAAGCTTTAGTTTTGAACCTACGTTATGTAAACGGAAGTTCAATATTTAGATGGGTACATGGAGCCTACTTATGATTGAAAGTTTAGGCAGATGAAGACATCTGTGAGGACATCCACCTATTTTTGGATAGGTGTCAAAGTAAAGTTAAACGGTATTTTGGATAAAATAAAAGTAATCGTCAAGATTATTATTTTTAAAGAGAGGTTGGGAGATCTCTCTTTTTATGTTCCACACAATGTACATACATTTTGCTTTGACTTGTTTTTAAACCATATTAAAAAATACTTGAAAAAGAGGAAATGTTATTTTAAGTTGTAATAAAATCTCAATAAAGTATTAAAAAATTAAACAAAAGTATTGTTAGTAACATTGACTTTAAATTCACAATGTTTTAAAATAAAAATGAAATTGTAATAGATAAAAGTAATTTATAGGTAAATTTAATATATAAAGTTATTAGGGGGTTAAACAATGGATAAAAAAGTTTTAACTGTTTGTCCTTACTGTGGTGCTGGTTGTAATTTATACTTGCATGTAAAGGACAACAAAATAATTAAAGCAGAGCCTGCTAATGGTAGGACAAATGAAGGATCATTGTGTTTAAAAGGACACTTTGGTTGGGATTTTTTAAATGATCCTAAAATATTGACATCTAGGCTTAAACATCCAATGATAAGAAAAAATGGAGAGTTAGAAGAGGTAAGTTGGGATGAAGCTATTAGTTTTACGGCTTCAAAATTGTCACAAATAAAAGAGAAGTATGGACCTGATTCTATAATGGGAACAGGATGTGCTAGGGGTTCTGGAAATGAAGCAAATTATGTAATGCAAAAGTTTATGAGAGCAGTTATTGGAACCAATAACGTAGATCATTGTGCCAGAGTTTGACATGCTCCTTCTGTAGCCGGTCTGGCTTACGTTTTAGGAAATGGTGCTATGTCAAATGGTATACACGAAATAGATGATACTGATTTACTGCTTATTTTTGGATATAATGGAGCAGCTTCGCATCCAATAGTTGCCAAGAGAATAGTTAGGGCAAAACAAAAGGGTGCAAAGGTAATAGTTGTAGATCCACGTATAACAGAGTCTGGTAGGATAGCAGATTTATGGCTCCCTATAAAAAATGGAACAAATATGGTTCTTGTAAATGCTTTTGCCAATATACTTATAAACAAGCAATTTTATGATAAACAGTATGTAGAGGATCATACTGTAGGTTTTGAAGAATATAAATCTATAGTTGAGGATTATACTCCTGAATATGCAGAAAAAGTTACTGGTATACCTGCAGAGGATATAGTAGAAGCTATGAGAATGTACTCTGGTGCTAAAAATGCTATGATATTATATGGTATGGGAGTATGTCAGTTTGCTCAAGCTGTGGATGTGGTTAAAGGGTTAGCGTCAATAGCTTTATTAACTGGTAATTTTGGAAGGCCTAATGTAGGTATAGGACCTGTAAGAGGTCAAAACAATGTGCAAGGTGCCTGTGATATGGGGGCACTGCCTAACGTATATCCAGGTTATCAAAGTGTAACTGACGATGCAATTAGGGAAAAATTTGAAAAAGCTTGGGGAGTTAAACTTTCAAACAAGGTTGGTTATCACCTGACACGGGTTCCTGAATTAACGCTTAGACAGGATAAAATAAAGGCCTATTATATAATGGGCGAAGATCCAGCTCAAAGTGATCCTGATTCTCAAGAAATGAGAGAAACTCTTGATAAAATGGAACTTGTGATAGTTCAAGATATATTTATGAATAAAACTGCACTTCATGCAGATGTAATTTTACCTTCCACATCTTGGGGAGAACATGAAGGAGTCTTCAGCTCTGCTGATAGAGGATTCCAGAGATTTAGAAAAGCTGTAGAACCTAAGGGAGATGTTAAACCAGATTGGGAGATAATTTCAGAAATTGCATGTGCTATGGGCTATGATATGCATTATAACAATACTGAGGAAATATGGGATGAACTTAGAAATTTATGCCCAAATTTCAAAGGAGTAACTTATAAGAGATTGGATGAATTAGGAGGAATTCAATGGCCTTGTCCATCTGAAGACCATCCAGGAACTTCTTATCTCTACAAAGGAAATAAATTTAATACACCTACTGGAAAAGCAAATTTATTTGCAGCTGAATGGAGACCGCCTATGGAACAAACAGATGAAGAATATCCAATAGTTCTTTCAACAGTTAGAGAAGTAGGTCACTATTCTGTAAGAACAATGACAGGAAACTGTAGAGCACTCCAGCAGTTAGCGGATGAACCAGGATATGTACAAATTAATCCAGCAGATGCAAAGACTAAGGGAATAATAGATGGTGATCTTATGAGGGTAAGTTCACGAAGAGGTTCTGTAGTTGCCCGTGCACTTGTAACTGAAAGGGCTAACAAAGGTGCTGTATATATGACCTATCAATGGTGGGTAGGCGCATGTAATGAACTTACAGCTAATAATTTAGATCCAGTGTCAAAAACTCCTGAATTAAAGTATTGTGCAGTGAAGGTAGAAGCTATAAAAGATCAAAAAGAAGCTGAAAAAGTTATAAAAGATCAATATGCTCATTTAAAGAAAAAGATGAATGTTTAATATTTAATATAAAGATGGCTAAAAAGACCTTGATTAAAAAGGTCTTTTGGCCAAAAGCTTTAAATCAATAGGAGTTGATAGACTGTGATAGACGTACAAGAAGCATTCAATATAGTGATAAGTAATACAAAACTGCTTAAAAGTGAGGATGTTACCTTGATAAACTCTCTTAATAGGGTATTGGCACAAGATATAAGTTCAAAAGATAATCTTCCTCCATTTAACAAATCCTGTATGGATGGGTATGCTTTAAAAAGTGAAGATACTAAAGATGAAATGTCAAAATTTGAAATTAAGGGAATTATAAAGGCAGGAGATTTTTCTGATATAGTATTACAAAATAGTGAAGCCATAAAAATAATGACAGGAGCTCCAGTACCAAAAGGTGCAGATGCAGTTATTCAGATAGAAAAAGTAAAAGTAGAGGGAAAAGAACTTCATGTATTGGAAAAGGTATCTCCTGGAACCAATATATTTAAAACTGGTGAGGAGATAAAAATTGGTGATGTTGCTTTAAAAAAGGGGAAAATTTTGAGACCTGCAGAAATAGGATTGTTGGCATCACTAGGTTATACCAAAATAAAATGCTATAAAGCTCCTAAAATTATAGTAATAAGCACTGGGGATGAACTTATAAATATAGATCAAAACTTAACCCAGGGTAAAATAAGAAATTGCAATGAATACACATTAATTTCCCTTATTAAAAATTTAAATGCAGAAGTTAAATCCTATGGGATAATAAGAGATGATAAGGATAAAATTTTTAATGCTATAAAAACTGCATTTGAAGAGGGAGATATAGTTATAACTACTGGAGGAGCATCTGTAGGTGATTATGATTTTATAGAAGATGTTCTTCGAGAAATAGAAATAGATGTGAAGTTTACTTCAGTAGCTATTAAACCAGGAAAACCAGTTGTTTTTGCAACTTTTAAAGATAAACTTTTCTTTGGACTTCCAGGAAATCCACTTTCAGTAATAAATTCCTTTGAAAATTTTGTAGCACCATCCATTAAAAAAATGATGGGAAGAGATGACGTATTTTCCAAGGAATTTCCTGTAACTTTAAAAGATGATTTTAAATCGGGAAAAGAAAGGGATGCTTATATATATGTATATATAAAAAAGGAAGGCAATCATTACTATGCTTACAATGTAGGAAGACAAGATTCCAATGGACTTTTTACATTAACTAAGTCAAATGGTGTGGTTATTATGAAAAAGGGAATTAGTGTTGCCAAAATTGGAGATATTTTAAATGGAAAATTTATATTCAAATAAAAAGTCAGTGATTTCTATCATTTCCTCTAGTTCAAATTCAGGTAAGACTACATTGATAGAAGGGATAATAAGAATTTTAAAAAGTAGAGGATATAAGGTTGGTGCAATAAAGAATGATGTTCGTAAATTTCAGATAGATTATCCTGGAAAGGATAGTTTTAGGTTTACAGAGGCAGGTGCAGACAATGTTGTCATTGCATCAGAAAGTACAGTGGCCATGATAAGAAAGGTAAATCAGAGAAGAAGTATAGAAGAACTACTGTTGCTTTTTCAGGATGTAGACATTGTAATAGTGGAAGGTTTTAAAGGTAACAAATTTCCCAAAATAGAAGTGTATAGAAAAGATGCAAGTAAATGCTTGCTGTACAAAAACTCTAAATATAATTTTGAAAATTTTGCAGCTATCGTAACTAGTGAAAATTTAATAACTGATATTCCTGTATTTGATATAAATGATATAAAAAAAGTAGCTGATTTTATTGAAAGCAACTTTATTGGGGGTAAGGAAAGTGGATAAAACCGTGGGACTTCATGTAGTCAAATATGACAGAAAGTGTAAGAAGACAGTGGAGGAATCAACTATTTGCGAATATCCTTTAAATGTATTTGTAAATGGTGAACATTTGACGGTACTCTTATGTACGCCTGACAAGCTTAGGGAATTAACAATAGGTTTCCTAGCGTTTAAAGGTATTATAAAATCTCTAGATGAAATAAAATCTCTGGAGATAGATGAAAAAAATGGAGTGTCTAGGGTAACTTTAAAAGATAGTCAATTTAATAAAGAGTTGTATTCAAAGCAAATACTTCCTACTACATTTGAAGAAGATGAGAAAAGTAAATTCTTTTCATATATTATAGATTCTATGAAAATTAGTTTAATTAAGAATGACAATGTTTACATGCATGCTGACAAAATCTATAATTTGATGAGGGAGAATCTTGGATATTCCAAGACTTTTAAACTCACGGGAGGAGCACATTGTGCAGCTCTTTGTGACGAAGATAAAGTAATATCTATTTGTGAAGACGTAGCTAGACACAATGCTGTAGATAAGCTCATAGGTGAGTCATTTATAAAAGATATTTATTTAAAAGATAAAATAATACTTGTGAGCAGTAGAGTATCTTTTCAAATGTTATATAAAATTGCAAGGTTTGGAATACCTATAATGATATCCAAATCTGCACCTACAAATCTTTCTATAGAATTTGCAAAAGCTTTAAATGTTACATTAATTGGATTTGTAAGAGGAGAAAGAATGAATATATATACAAATCCACAGAGAATAATATAGTAATTCTTGCTAATACATTTTTGAATGTAATCTTAAAAAATTAGTTATATAAAAACAATAAATATAATATTTAATAATGATAATTAGTTCCTAAATAGTACTAAATTTATATTTTTATTTTTAAACAAGGTAATTAAAATAATTTTAAATTAAATGTCTGTATGTTTTAAAATTATTTTTTAAGAATAGAGGCTCGAATATTTTATTTAGAGCTGATAGTATTCCTTCTAATGTTTTTAAGAGGGAAATCAATTATGATATTTAAAAATTATGATATTTAAAAGAGAGGGTGAAGTATTTAATGTTAATTAAACAGCAAAATGAAGACCTGTCTGGGCAAGATGTAATTGAAAAATATCCTAAAGAGCAGAGATTTACTCTTGCCATACTACAGGATATACAGAGAAAGTACAAATACATACCTAGAGAAGCATTGGAGAATTTAGCTAAGTATTTGGATACGCCTGTAAGTAGACTGTATGGTATGGCTACTTTTTATAAGGCATTGAGCCTTACTCCAAAAGGGGAAAACATAATAACTGTATGTGATGGAACTGCTTGCCACGTTGCTGGTTCTATGGTTGTATTGGATGAACTTGAAAAGGCAATAGGAATTGGACCAGGGGAAACTACAGAAAATCTTAAATTTTCAATAAATACAGTTAACTGTATAGGATGCTGTGCAATAGCTCCTGTCATGATGATAAATGACAAATATTATGGAAATTTAACACCTAAACTAGTTGAAGAAATTCTTAGTGAGTATAGGAGTGAGAGTGATGAGTGATAAAAAAACTGTCAATATATGTTGTGGGACAGGCTGCTTAGCTAAAGGCAGTATGGAAGTATATGAAGAAATGAAGGCACAAATAGCTAAATTAGGTGCAAACGCAGAAGTAAATGTTAAATTAAAAGCAACAGGCTGTGATGGATTGTGTGAAAAAGGTCCTGTACTTAAAATATATCCAGATGACATTGCATATTTCAAAGTTAAAGTAGAAGATGTAGAAGACGTAGTAAAAAAGACGTTGATGAATGGAGAAATAATTGAAAAATTATTATATTTTGAAACTGCTACAAAACAGAGATTAAGAAATCATAAAGAAAGTGAATTCTGTAAAAGACAATACAAAATTGCCCTCAGAAATGTTGGCGAAATAGATCCAATAAGTTTGGAAGATTACGTTGAAAGAGGCGGATATAAAGCTCTTAAAAAAGCAATAGGTAGTATGAAGCCTGAAGATGTGCTTGAAGAAATATCAAAATCAGGTCTTAGGGGAAGAGGTGGAGCAGGATTTCCAACAGGACGTAAATGGAAAACTGCTGCAGACATTGATACATCACCTATATATGTAGTATGTAATGGTGATGAGGGAGATCCTGGAGCATTTATGGATAGAAGTATAATGGAAGGAGATCCTAATAGTGTTATAGAAGGTATGACATTGTGTGCTTATGCAGTAGGAGGTACAAATGGATTTGCTTATATAAGAGATGAATATGGACTTGCTGTAGAAAATATGCAGAAAGCTATTAATAAAGCAAAAGAAGAAAACTTATTAGGTAATAATATATTAGGAACTGATTTTTCCTTCGATATACAGATAGTAAGAGGTGGAGGAGCTTTTGTATGTGGTGAGTCTACTGCACTTATGTCATCTATAGAAGGTATGGTAGGAGAACCTAGAGCTAAATATATACACACTACAGAAAAAGGGTTATGGGGACAGCCTACTGTTTTAAATAATGTAGAAACTTGGGCCAATGTACCTATAATAATTGAAAAAGGCGGAGATTGGTATCATGCTATAGGAACTATGGAGAAGAGCAAGGGAACAAAAGTATTCTCACTAGTTGGAAAAGTTAAGAATACTGGACTTGTAGAAGTACCTATGGGAACTACTCTTAGAGAAATAATATATGACATTGGCGGTGGAGTATTAAATGACAGAAAGTTTAAAGCAGTTCAAATAGGTGGACCTTCAGGAGGATGTTTACCAGCTGAATATCTAGACTTGCCAGTAGATTACGACACTTTAGTTAAAGCAGATTCTATGATGGGTTCCGGTGGAATGATTGTAATGGATGATAGAACCTGTATGGTAGATGTAACTAGATATTACTTGAGTTTTCTGGCTGAAGAATCTTGCGGAAAGTGTGTACCATGTAGAGAAGGCGTAAAAAGGATGCTGGAGATACTCACTGATATATGCGATGGTAATGGAAAAGAAGGAGATATAGAAGAACTTCTTGAAATATGTTCCATGACAAGCAAGGCATCTCTGTGCAGCCTTGGCAAGAGTGCTCCAAATCCAGTAAAAGCTGCTATAAGATATTTTAGAGATGAATTTGAAGAGCATATAAATAATAAAAGATGTAGAGCAGGAGTTTGTAAGGAACTTACTACATTTGGTATAGATGAAGATAAATGTATTGGATGCGATATGTGTAAAAAGAATTGTCCGGCTGATTGCATAACAGGGGAAATTAAGAAACCACATGCAATAGATGCGGATAAGTGTGTGAGATGCGGTAACTGTATGAACATCTGTAAGTTTAACGCTGTTAAAGTTCTATAGGAGGTGAATGTAAATATGAAAATTACAATAGATGGAAAAGCTTGTGAAGCTGAAAAAGGAGAATTTATATTACAAATAGCAAGAAGAAATAATATATATATACCCACACTGTGTCATAGTGATGCATTACCTGGGCTTGCTAGCTGTAGGCTATGTATAGTAAAAGTAATAGATAGGGGACGTGCAAAGATAGTTACTTCTTGTATATTCCCTGTAAGTAAAGAAGTAGAAGTTGTAACTAATGACGATGAAATAAAGAGAATGAGAAAGAACATAGTTATGCTTCTTAAAGTAAGGTGTCCTGAAAATAAAGAGGTAGATGAATTAGCTAAAGTCTTTGGAGTAGAGGAAAAGAGAGTAAAAAGATTCAAATTGGATCCAGAAGAAAATTGTGTTTTGTGCGGACTTTGTGCAAAAGCTTGCAAAGAGCTGGGTACCGGAGCAATTTCAACTGTCAACAGGGGTATGTATAAAGAAGTAGCAACTCCATATCATGAACCTTCACCAGAATGTATAGGATGTGCTTCTTGTGCTAATGTTTGTCCAACTAATGCAATAAAAGTTGTGGACAAAGATGGAGAAAGAAAAATATGGGGCAAAAAATTTAAGATGGTTAAATGTGATTTGTGCGGAGAATATTTTGCTACCGAAGAACACGTAAAATATGCTTATGATAGATTGGGAGTAGAGAAGCCAGAAAAGCTTATGTGCAGCAGCTGCAAGAAAAAAGTTACAGCCAAAGATATTAAAAGTATTTTTGAGAACGCGTAAAAATTAAAAGAGGGGTGGTAAGTTAAATGAAACCAGAGTTTAATTCTTTTGTAATAGCCGATCCTGACAAGTGCATAGGCTGTAGATCTTGTGAAATTGCCTGTGCTGCAAAACATAGAAAATACAATCAAGGGAAAACCATTGGAACTATGAATAATAAGGTAACTCCAAGGTTGTTCTTTGTTAAAAATAAAGGTAATGTAATGCCGGTACAATGCAGACATTGTGAAGACGCACCATGTCTAAATGCCTGTCCGGTTAATGCTATAGTTGAAAAAGATGGAAGTATCATTATAAATGAAAGTGCATGTATAGGATGTCAGACCTGTACAATAGTATGTCCGGTAGGGGCTGTAAGTTTACTTCCTAGAACTGAAGGTAATGTAGTTACAGGTGGAATCCAGGTTAAAGTAAGAGCAGCAGCTTATAAATGTGATTTATGCAAGGAAGAGGGAGGAGAACCTGCCTGTGTCAAAGAATGCCCAAAAGATGCTTTGAGATTAGTAGATCCTAGAGAAGATAAAAAAGATCGCAGTGTGAAAGCTGCTATGGAGCTGTTAAAGATAAACGCAAATCTCTAATTTATAAGTTATAAAAATCCGGAAAAGAAAGGAATGTTAAATATGCCAACTAGTGCTTCTATGATAAATATAGATGAAGAATTATGTACAGGCTGCAGACGATGTGCGGATGTTTGCCCTGTGGATGCTATAGAAGGTGAACAGGGTAAACCTCAGAAGATAAATACTGAAAAGTGTGTTATGTGCGGACAATGTGTTCAAGTTTGTAAAGGCTATCAATCTGTATATGATGAGGTTCCTACTCCACTTAGCAAAAGGTTATTTGATAGAGGGTTGTTAAAGGATGTAGATGAACCTTTGTTTGCAGCATATAATAAAGGTCAGGCAAAAAAGGTTAAAGAAATTTTACAAAATGAGGATGTGTTTAAAATTGTACAATGTGCACCTGCTGTAAGGGTTGCCATAGGAGAGGATTTTGGATTGCCTCTTGGAACTTTAAGTGCAGGAAAAATGGCAGCTGCACTTAGAAAGTTAGGATTTGACAAAGTATATGATACAAACTTTGGTGCAGATCTTACTATAATGGAAGAAGGCAGTGAACTATTAAAAAGAGTAGCTGAAGGTGGAGTTTTGCCAATGTTTACTTCCTGCTGTCCAGCATGGGTAAAATATGCAGAACAAACATATCCTGAACTTTTAGATCATATCTCAAGCTGTAAATCTCCACATCAGATGGCAGGCGCCATTTTTAAAACGTATGGAGCAGAGATAAATAAAGTTAATCCAGCTAAAATTTATAATGTATCTGTTATGCCGTGTACCTGCAAGGAATTTGAAACTGAAAGAGAAGAAATGGAAAATAGTGGATATAGAAATGTAGATGCAGCCATAACTACGAGAGAATTGGCACAACTATTAAAAGATGCCAACATTGATTTTAATACCATTGAAGAAGAAGAATTTGATGCTCCTCTTGGAATGTACACTGGTGCAGGAACTATATTTGGTGCTACAGGTGGAGTTATGGAAGCAGCACTTAGAACTGGATATGAACTTTACACTAAAAAAACTATTCCAAGTATAGATCTTACTATGGTAAGAGGCGGAGAAGGTTTTAGAACTGCTGAAGTAGATCTAGGAGATTTTAAACTAAAAGTAGGAGTAGTTTCCGGTTTGAAGAATGTAAAGCAAGTTATGGAAGCGGTAAAGGCAGGTAAATGTGATTTACATTTTATAGAGGTTATGACCTGTCCTGAGGGATGTATAAGTGGTGGAGGACAACCTAAAGTTATACTTGATTCCGATAAAGAAGAAGCTTATAATAATAGAAAAAAGGGATTATATAATCATGATGCTAACCTTACTTATAGAAAATCACATGAAAATCCAGAAATAAAGAAATTATATGAGGAGTTCTTAGGCGAACCACTAGGAGCTAAGTCTCATGAATTATTGCATACTAAATATATCTCAAGAAAAAAGGAGAATTAATAAAATGAAAAATTGCCTCGTAGTAGCAGATCCTAATAAATGTATAGGGTGTAGGACTTGTGAAGCAGCTTGTGGTATTGCACATTCAGAGGGAGATTTTTTTACTGCAAATGTATCTAAAATTAACTTTAATCCTCGCTTAAATGTGATAAAGACTGCTAAAGTAAGTGCTCCTGTTCAATGCAGACAATGTGAAGACGCTCCTTGCGGTAAAGCTTGTCCGGTTAATGCTATTTCAAATGAAAATGGTTGTGTTAGTGTAGATCAAGACTTATGTGTGGGATGCAAAATCTGTATGTTAGCTTGTCCTTTTGGAGCTATTGAATTGGCTTCTCAATATAAGGATGGAAAATTGGTAAATCAGAAGGAACTTAAGATGAGTGAAGAAGGCAACCCTACTGTAAATGGAAAAGGAAGAGTGGTAGCAAATAAGTGTGATCTCTGCCATGGTAGAGATGGAGGACCCGCTTGCATAGAAGTTTGTCCTACAAAATCTCTCAAATTAGTTACTTATGATGATAATCATAATATAGTTGAAAAAAAAGATGAGGATCAACGTGAAGTAAGCTAAAGATTATATAAAACTATAAATAACATTTAGGAGCTTTCATCATAGCATATGGTGAAGGGCTCCTATCTTTTTATTGTATATAATCTAACTCAATTTTGGCATTAAAAAAATAGAACGAAGCAATTTTTTAAATGCCAAAGTACAAAGATTAAAGAACAAATAAGGATAATTTTCTTCCTAACGTCAGAAAATATTAGAATTATAGATTTCCTGAGATACAAGGGGAATCATCATTATCTGTTCTTTGTTATTTGAACTTTGTTCTTTTCAAAAGATTTGCTTCTCATTATTTTTTTATTAAATCAAAATTTCATATGTGTGAAAGTTGGGTAATTTGATAAGTAAAAAATATTCCAGCATAGGGGTCTACTATGCTGGAATATTTTTTACTTAGAAATAATATTTAGTTTTTAGGGTTTTTAGGTTTGGGCTATTAAAATGTTTTTTCAAACATATATCCACCTTTATTTATATTAAAGCAATTTTTGTACCAAGTGCTTTTTTACTGCAACAAAACACTTTATATTTACATGTTATCACAATGATACAAAAAAATCAATATCATTATGATAATATATAAATATGTTATCATAATGATACAATGCTATCTTCTGGTTATTCTCAAAATGTGATATACTAAAACTAGATAGAAGAGTTATATATTGAGGAGGTTATAGAATGGAAGATATGAGTTTCCTGGAAGATGTGGGTAGTATGTGCAGGATTGATATGGACAGTATATTGGAATATGATATATCATCTTTTATACTTAAAGCTATTTTTGATTGCTGTTATGATGGTCTCATAATTACTGATGAAAACCTTTTAATAAAAAAGGTAAATATAACAACTGTTAAAATACTGGGGGTAAAAGAAGAAACTTTATATTTAACTTATTTAAATCAAATATTAAAGGATGAAATATTAAAAACTGTAGTACTTACTGGAGAAAACAAATGGTCACAAGATTGCAGCTTTTATATAGATGGAAAAAGGATAAGATGTGTTGTAAATTTAGTGCCTGTAAAATTGAGAGGACGAATTATAGGATTGGTACTTGCCATTAGAGATACCAAAAATTTACATAAAATGGTAAATAAATTAGTAGGTTATAAAGCTTCCTTTACTTTTGATGACGTTATTACAAAAAATGAAAGGGAGAAAACTGTTATAAAGCTAGCTAAAAGAGCAGCTAAAACAAATTGCAATATACTCATAGAAGGTGAAAGTGGTACAGGAAAAGAAGTATTTGCTCAATCTATTCATAATTACAGCAACAGAAGTCAGGGACCTTTTGTAGCTGTGAACTGTGCTGCAATACCTAGAGAATTAGTAGAAAGTGAACTTTTCGGATATGAAAAAGGTGCCTTTACAGGTGCATCAAAGGGAGGCAATCCAGGGAAATTTGAATTAGCAGATGGAGGTACAATATTTTTAGATGAAATAGGAGAACTTCCACTTGATATTCAATCAAAACTTTTGAGGGTACTAGATAATCTTAAAATAGTTAGAGTTGGAGGAAACTATGAAAAAGCTATCGACGTAAGGGTAATTGCGGCAACAAACAAGGTGCTTAAAGATGAGGTTGGAAACAAAAATTTTAGAGGAGATCTTTATTATAGACTTAATGTGATGAATATTCACCTTATTCCTTTGAGGGATAGAAAGGAAGACATAGAACTTTTAGCCCAACATTTTGTAAATCAACTTAATATTAAGAATCCATGTGATCCCAAATATATAGATTCTTCCTACATAGAAAAGTTGAAGAGGTATGATTTTGAGGGAAATACAAGAGAACTTAGAAATGTAGTGGAAAGATCTTATTATCTTTGTGAGGATACCATGATAACTTTAAAGTACCTTATTGGTAGGAGTGGAAAAGCTGAAGTACCAGAAAATAATGATTCACCAAAACAAGTTTTACCCTTAGAAGTAGTAGAAGAGAAGTGTATTCGAAATGCACTTGAATATTGTAAGGGAAATGTTGTGAAGGCATCGGAATTATTACAAATAGGCAAGGCAACTATATACAGAAAAATAACTAAGTATGACATAGACTTGAATTTATACAACGATAAATTAAAAAAATAATCAGTATTTTCAATAGTGCAATAATTGATAATATACTAAAATCGTATTAAATGTAAGAATTAATGAATAATATAGATAAATAACTTATGTATAAGCTTTAAATTGGCTAATTTAATTTAAAATAAGCTCTAAATATTTAAAAGAAGGCTATGATAAAAGTTAATTATAATATATAATCATCTCATACTAAACTTAAAAGAAAATTTAATTTTAGAGGAGCAAAAAAATGGGATCTAAATTAGAAAAACTTTTAATAGGAAAAAGTTTAAAAACAGAAGAATTAAAAGGTGAAAAATTAAACGTATTTTGGGGACTACCCATATTATCAAGTGATGCTATTTCTTCAGTGGCTTATGCAGGAGAGGAAATACTTTGGGTATTAATACCTGTAATTGGAATAATGTCATATAAATATATGTTTTATGCTACATTATGCATTGTACTTTTAATGTTTTTAGTTACCATGTCTTATAGACAAACTATAGACGCTTATCCAGGCGGCGGTGGATCATATATTGTAGCCAAAGATAACCTAGGTACAATACCAGGACTTATAGCAGGTGGATCGCTTACTATAGGGTATATACTTACCGTGGCAGTTAGCGCTTGTGCAGGAACAGCAGCAATAACATCTGCAATTCCGTCACTTTTTCCATATAAAGTTGCAATAACTTTATTACTTATATTATTTATGACTATAGGAAATCTTAGAGGACTTAGAGAATCTTCTAAAATGTTTGGTATACCTACATATCTATTTATTATATCCATATTAGTTATGATTGTATGGGGAATATGTAAGGTTAAAATTTTTGGATATACTCCAGTAGCTGCTTATAAAATACCTCAGGTTACAGGAGATATAACTCTCTTTTTATTTTTAAGGGCTTTTTGTTCAGGATGTACAGCCTTAACGGGTATTGAAGCAGTAAGTAATGGAATACCTAACTTCAAAGAGCCATGCCAGAAAAACGCTAAAAAAGTATTAGGACTTCTTTCTTTTACTGTATTTATAGTGTTTTCAGGTTTATCTTACCTGGCAACATTGTATCATCCAGTTCCAAATTCTAATGTAACTGTAGTAGCTCAGATAGCAGCTCAAGTATTTGGAAACAATGTTCTGTTTTATATAATTCAGGCAACTACTGCAATTATACTTATTATGGCAAGTAATACAGCCTTTGCAGGGCTTCCAATGCTTTTAGCATATATGGCTAAGGATGGTTTTGCACCAAGACAATTTGCCAAAAGGGGAAAAAGACTTGGATATTCCAATGGAATTATAATTTTAGGAATTATAGCTTGTTTATTAGTAGTATTATTTAATGGTGAAACCCACTATTTAATGCCTCTTTATGCTGTGGGAGTTTTTATATCTTTTACACTATCCCAGTTTGGAATGCTTGTAAGATGGATTAAAATAAAGAAACAAGGATGGGGGCACAAAGCTTTTATAAATGGGATAGGTGCTTCTGTAACCTTATTTACGGCTGTTTTACTTGGAATAACCAAATTTACAAGTGGAGCCTGGATAGTTTTTATAATTATACCAATTATAGTATATTTTATGGCAGCTATAAAAAAACATTATACGAAAGTTGCAGAACAGTTAAGGTTATCTATTGATCAAAAACCTAAGGAAATAAACTTTGCAGAACAAAAGAGATACGTAATAGTGCCTATAGATACTTTGAATAAATCTTTTTTAAAAGCTTTAAATTATGCAAGGACAATTTCTAAAAATATAATAGTTTTTCATGTTTCTGTAGATGATGAGGCTACAAATAAGCTTTTGAAAAAGTGGCATGAATATGATGTGGACATACCAATAGTAGTAAAAAAGTCACCTTACAGAAGTATTGTGGGTCCTCTTGTTAAATTTATAGAATCTGAAGAGTATTCAGCGGGATCTAAAGATACGGTTACTGTAGTTTTACCTCAGTTTGTAGTTACAAAATGGTGGGGAAATATACTTCATAATCAAACGGCACTATTTATTAAAACGGTGCTTTTGAGAAGAAGAAATATAGCTATAGTTACTGTACCATATATAATATTTGAAGATTAAAGAAAACATAATTAAAAATTAAGAGTTAAGAATTAATAGTTATGGATGATTTTCTTCCGTGTAACACTTCAGAAAATTTAAAGAGTGCTGTTGAAGCAAAGCTTCAACAGCACTCTTTAAATTTAAGATTTTTCGCAGCATAGTGGAGAAAAATGTTCATTTACTATGCATTTTCAGTTATTAATGCCTCAACTTTCGCAGTTTAAAAATAATGCGAAACAACTTTTCAGAGGACAATTGACAAAGGACAGAGGACAATGAAGGTGAGTTTTCCTCCTTATGTCAGAAAACTAATTTATTTTTAAGCTTGTTTTGCTAAAGCAAAACATCGCTTAAGTAGGTATCTAAAATCTATGATTTTCAAATAATTACTTACTAAAAGAGTACCCATGAAAAACAAAAGAACATAAGTTTTTTTAAAATTGAAGATTTTTCGTAGCATAGCGTAGAAAAATCATCCTTCACTGTCCTCTGTCAATTGTCCTCTGTCCTCTCAAAAAAAGTTGCTTCACAATTTTTTTATATTAAAAAAATTTTATATGTGCTAAAGTTGAGTTAATGCTTAAAAAATATAATTTGTATGTAAAGGATTACTTGCATTTTAAGGCAAAATTTTTTATAAAAACTGTTGAATATTTATTTTTATTATGATATTATAATTCATATATTTAGATAACACACATATGTATTTTGTTAGCGGACAAGGCGGGGTTTTATGAATAATAGATTTCTTGTAATTGATACTAAAATACTTCCTGATGTGTTTAACAAAGTTGTAAAAGTGAAGGAACTTTTGAGAACTGGCTGCGTAAAAGATATATCAGAAGGTGTAAAGAAAGTAGGTATAAGTAGAAGCAGTTATTATAAATACAAAGATTCAGTGTTTACATTATCTGAAGGTATAACAAGTCATAAGGTAACTATTGGACTTATACTAGCTCATAAAACTGGGTCGCTGTCAAACATACTTGATAAAATAGCACAAAGAAGTGGCAATATATTGACTTTAAATCAGGACATACCCATAAATAATGCTGCTGCTGTATCTATAACTTTTGATGCTTCTAAGTTGGAAGTGGAAATTAATGAACTTGTTGAAGAGATAGGTAAGTTAGACAGTGTTATAAGTGTAAGTTTGGTAGCAGTCGAGTAAATTTAATTTGTGTTAAAAACAATGAAAAGAAAAAGTAAATAATGAATTGCTTTTAGAGAGGGGGATTCGCAGGCTGTAATATTCCCTAAGTTAATATTATTGAAAACCATCTTTGAGTTGTATACTGAAATTTAATAGTAGGTATTTCCGCAGGTCTGCGTTATGGACATTGAGAGATAGTAATAGTTTTTAAGTAGAGGATAAATATCCTAGGCTGCATGGATTTTAGTTATTTTAGTAAATAACTAAAATAACTAAAAATTGATGCTGTTAATTGGGTGGAAACGCGATAAAACTCGTCCCAGTTGGGGAGAGTTTTTTTAACATTAGAAGGTAATTTAACACTTGAGTAAATTTGTCCGATGGCTACCATCCGTAACACTCCCATTCTGGGAGCTAACGGCTGATACGCCCCTGGATAAGTTCTTCTAAGACTCAGATGGAGAGAGGTATTCCTTTTAAGCAAACTCCACCTGAGTTTAAGAATCACTTGATAAGATTAAATAATTAGGGGGAAGTAAAATGGCAAATATAGCAATGCTTGGATATGGGGTAGTAGGAAGCGGAGTAGCTGAACTTATATCAAAAAATAGATATAAATTTAAAGATGAACTAGATGAGGAATTAGTAATATCAAAAATTCTGGTTAGGAATATAGATAAACACTTAAACAATAAAAATAGGGGGCTTTTAACAGAAAATATAGAGGATATATTCAATGAAAAGGTGGATATCATAGTGGAAGCTATGGGGGGTATAAACCCATCTTATGATTATATAAAAAGAGCTTTAAATGCGAAAAAACATGTAGTTACAGCTAATAAGGATTTGATTGCAGAAAGAGGATATGAACTTTTACAATTAGCTAAAAAAAATGGAGTTACCATTCATTTTGAGGCAAGTGTTGGAGGGGGAATACCTATACTGAAATCAATGAATGAATGTCTTGTGGGGAATGAAATAAAGAGTATTAGATCTATACTAAATGGTACTACAAATTTTATATTGTCAAAAATGAGCCATAATGGTATGAGTTATGAAGAAGCCTTAAAACTTGCTCAAGAACTAGGCTTTGCAGAAGCAAATCCAGAATCAGATGTTAAGGGATATGATTCAGCTAGAAAGCTTGCAATATTATCTACTATTGCTTATAACAGGAGGATAGATTGGAAAGATATAAATATAGAGGGGATTACACAAATTGATAGTGATGATTTCAGATATGCCCAAATGAAAAAGTGCAGCATAAAACTTCTTGGAATTAGCAAAATGTCTGAAAATGATATATATGCAGCTGTTATGCCAGTTATGGTAAAACAGGATTCTATGCTCGGAAAAATTGAGAATGAATACAATGCTATTTTAGTAGAAGGAGATGCGGTAGGAGATGTGATGTTTTCAGGAAAAGGAGCTGGAATGTTTCCTACGGCTAGTGCAGTTTTTGCAGATATAGCAGACATAGTTGAAAATAAAAGAGAAAAAACTATTACTTTTAGTAGTGAAAAGGCTAGAATAAATAAGAGCTGGGATTCAAAAAGTAATTGGTTTTTGAGAATTAAAACACAAAATAGAGTAGAAGTTATGGAAAGTATATCTTCAAGCTTCAAAAGTTGTTATATTTTGTCTAATAGTGTTTCTGGAAATAAAGAAGAAGTTGTAGCTTTTGTAAACGCAGATAACGAAGATGTAATATACGATTATATTGAAAAAGTAAAAAGTAAAAATCACGCACAGTTTGTAAAAAAATTATTGGTTTTAGATAGATAATAAGAATAGAGTTTTAGCAAAATATTTACGAATTGGAGGAATATTACACATGACTAAAGTGAAGGTTAGAGTGCCGGCTACTACAGCAAATATGGGTCCGGGATTTGATACTTTAGGTATGGCACTGAAATTATATAATGAAATTGAAGTTGAAGAAATAAGTGAGGAAACTGAAATATATAATGGGGGATTAAAGTCAGAAGGGGATTATAAAGAAAATCTTATATATAAAAGCATAGTGAGTGCTATGAATGAACAAAGGTATTCTTATAATGGATTTAAAATAAATGTAACTAAATGTGATATACCGATGTCAAGGGGACTTGGAAGTAGTTCTGCATGCATAGTCGGTGGCATAACAGCTGCAAACGCAATTATGGGAAATAAAATGGATATGGAAGATATAATTGATTTGGCTACAAAAATAGAGGGACATCCTGATAATGTTGTACCTGCAGTACTTGGGGGAATGGTAATATCTCTAAAAGTAGGTGAGGAGATAAAACATTCAAAGGTAAATGTCCCAGATAAATTAAAATTTGTTGCTATGATACCATCTTTTAAGGTTAGCACAGTCCTTTCTAGGGAAGTTTTACCTAAATCTTATTTAAAAGAGGACTGTATATTTAACACCTCTAGATCTGCTATGCTTATAAGTGCTCTTTATAATAATGAGTTTGACAAACTCAGAATATGTTTTCAAGATAAAATTCATCAACCTTATAGAAAAAGTTTGATAAGAAATTTTGATGATGTTTTTCAAAAATCAGAGGAGTTAGGATCTATGGGAGAATTTATAAGTGGGTCAGGCTCTACACTTATGGCAGTAGTAGATAAAAATGCAGATCAATTTGTAAGTTCTATGAAAAATTTTTTAAATCAACTAGAAGATACTTGGAAAGTTATTTTACTTGATCCAGATTTACAGGGAGCTAGAGTTTTAAGCTAGTCTAATAATGGTAATGTAGTTAACTGTAATTAGTAATTTAAGAATTCAGTGTTGTAAAGTTTTTAAAAAGTTTAAAGTTCAAATATCAAAGTCCGAATGATGATAACTTCCTTTGTACCTCATAAAAGCTATAATTTTAATATTTTCTGACATTAAGAGGAAAATTATCATTATTTGTTATTTATTCTTTGTTCTTTAGCAAATTGTATATTTTATACTAATTGATTTAATAAATAAAGGAATTTTAAAATTTGTGTAGAATTTTAAAGGTATAACCCTTTAATAAAGTTAAATCAAATTAAATGTACAAAAGAGGTGAAGCAATGCTGGATGTTAAAATAGAATATAAAGATATAAAAATCTCTAATGTGCAAGAAAAAGATTTAGTGACCATACAAAAATTGATGAAGAAGAAGGATTTTCTAGAAGGGGAAACAAATTTAGAAGAGCTGAGAGAGAGATTTTTGGAGAGCTATATAAGTCAGTGCGAATTCTTTTTGAAGATAGAAAAAGGCAGTATTTTAATAGGAATATTAAAGGGAAGAATTGAGTTTAAAAATGAAAATGAACTCTGGATATGGTATTTTTATTTGGCTGAAGCATATAAAAATACAGATTTAGGGGGAATTTTAATAAAAAAAATAATTGAGTATTTTTCTAGAGAGTATGATGTTACTGAATTTTTTGCTAGAACAATTAAAAATGAAATTGAAAATATGAATATCTGGAAAAGTGCCGGGTATAAATCTATTAGAATAGTAAAGGATTTTTATGATATAGATGGAAAGCACATGGATATGATAATTATGAAAAAATTTAATAATTAACAGTAATAATTTTTTTATCCCATAATATTAATATATAGAAACAGTATGAAATTAGGGGTGAAAAAATGAAGTACACGCGATATGATTTAAAAAGAGATAAAAGTTTTAAGCCTTTTGTAATTTTCACATGTATAATACTTGCAGCTGCATTTATACTGGGAACTGTTATATTTAAAGTGATATTCAAGACATCAGTTAATTTAAGTGATAATGCAACAAACACTATCTCCCAAAATAAGATTAAAAATACTTCTAATAAGGGTAATTCAGCTGTAGATGGTAAATATACTAAATTTATAGCTGTACAGGGTGGAGTTTACAAAGATAAAAATAACGCATCAGAGGAAAAAAGTTTGTTAACTAAATATGGACTCCCTTTTTCTATACAGGATTCAGATAAGACAAGGGTATTTTTAGGTATATTTCAAGAGGATGCAGGAGAGAAAATGATGAAATCTCTTACAGATCAAAAAGTGGATAATTCAAAAATCATATTTACAATAAAGAAGGATGACCTGTGTAATGTGGAAATAGCGGAAATAATAAATGCGAACTTAGAGATACTAAATAAACTTTCAGAACAAGATGTAAAATCTATACAAACAGATGAATTAAAAAAATGGTGTTCTTCTTTAAAAAGTGAAAAGATGGAAAATAGCAATAATAAATTAGTTTTAAAAGAGTTAAAGGAATATGTAAGTAAACTTCCTAAGGAAATAGAGAAGGATAAAGCTGAAGAAAATTATGTTTATATGTTTAAAGTATTGAAGAAAGTGAACTCTGTTTAATATTATTAGGATAATCAGTCATAATATAAGGGCAAGTATTGGGATATTTAAACCAATACTTGTCGTTTTTATGTTCAATAAAAAAATTTTTTTGAACAATAATATATCCACTTGTTTATGCTTTTATTAAATGATAAACTATATAAGATATAATATTAAGGTAGGGGGTTTTTGTGAAAGGGGTTGAAAAAAGTAAGAGCTTTTTATGGTTTCTTATAATTTTAGGAGCTATATGCGGAAGCCTTGTAGGAGATGCTATTGGAAATAATTTTAGTTTCTTAAGCTTTTTTAAAAATTCTTATTCTGTGGGGATGGCTGAACCAGTTGTATTAAATCTTAAGGTCATAGTATTGACTTTAGGGGTAGAGTTTAGTATAAACATTATGACTATAATTGGTATAATTGTGGCTATAATACTATATAGAAAATATTAGGAAGTGATGACATGAAAATTGTATTGGCTTCGGCTTCCAGTAGGAGAAAGGAACTTTTAAAGAGATTAACAGGAAATTTTGAAGTTATGGTAAGTGATTTTGATGAAAATTCTGTTGAATTTGATGGAAATTGTGGTTCTTATGTTATGGAGCTAGCTGAAGGTAAAGCTAAAAATGTGTGTTCAAAGTTGAAAGATAATAGCTCTATAATAATAGGATGCGATACAATAGTATTCTTTAGAGAAAAAATACTTGGAAAGCCAGGTAGTATAGAGGAAGCTTTTAATATGCTGAAATCCTTAAGCGGAAATGAGCATGAGGTATATTCAGGTATATCAATTATAAATAAATCCTCAAATAAAATAATTAAAGACTTTGTGTGTACTCGCGTAATATTTTCTAAAATAGATGATAAACGCATAAAGGAGTATTTAAAAACAGGAGAGTATAAAGATAAAGCAGGAGCCTACGGCATTCAAGGTCGTGGGGGAATTTTCGTAAGAGAAATCCATGGATGTTATTATAATGTAGTAGGATTACCTTTAAATAAGTTGTATAATATGTTAAGTGGGATGGGGTTAAATCTATAATAAGGAGTTTTTAAATGGATGAATTGGTAAAAATTATGGATTTACCACAAAATGAAAGACCAAGGGAGAGATTATTCAGATATGGACCAGAAGTTCTTTCTAATTCAGAACTTTTGGCAATAATACTCGGTTCAGGTACGAAAAAAGAAAACATAATATCTTTAAGTAGCAGGATCATAAAAGACAATGGTGGCCTAAATGGAATTTTTAATTCAAATTTAGAAGATCTTATGAATATTAAGGGCATTGGAAAGGCAAAGTCTGCTAAAATATTTGCTGTGGTGGAATTGGCAAAGAGATTTAAATCCTATAGGGATGGTGATGATTATAAAATATGCAATCCAGGAGATGCAGCAATGCTTGTCATGGAAGAAATGAAAGGATTGAAGCAGGAATATTTTAAAGTTATTATGTTAAATACCAAAAACATGGTTATAGGAATTAGAGATGTATTTATAGGAAGTTTAAATTCTGCATTGGTACATCCAAGAGAAGTATTTTACTATGCTATAAAGAAAAATAGTGCAACTATAATTGTGTGCCATAATCATCCTTCAGGAGATCCATCACCTAGTAAAGAGGATATAAATATAACGCATAGATTAAAAGAATGCGGTGAACTTTTAGGCATACAGCTAATAGATCACCTTATAATAGGGAATGAAGTATATGTTAGTTTAAAACAAAAAGGAATTTGTTGATATTGAAAGGGGTAATATAAATGGGATTTTTTGGAATGTCAAGGGACATGGGAATTGATTTAGGAACAGCTAACACACTGATATATGTTAAAGGAAAGGGAATAGTACTTAGAGAACCTTCTGTAGTTGCTATAAACAATGATGTAAAGAAGGTAATGGCAATAGGTAATGAAGCAAAAGATATGATAGGAAGAACTCCTGGTAATATTGTGGCTATAAGGCCGCTTAAAGACGGTGTTATTGCTGATTTTGATGTTACTCATACTATGCTTAGAAAATTTATAGAAAAAGTAAGTCCTAAGTCAGCATTTACTAGTCCTAGAATATTTGTATGTTTTCCATCTGGAGTTACTGAAGTTGAAAAAAGGGCAATAGAAGAAGCAACAAAGCATGCAGGAGCAAGGGAAGTGCTTTTAATGGAAGAGCCTATGGCAGCTGCTATTGGTGCAGGACTTCCAGTAAATGAACCAACAGGAAGCATGATTGTAGATATAGGTGGAGGTACTACAGAAGTAGCTATAATATCACTTGGAGGAATTGTTACAAGTAAATCTTTAAGAATTGCTGGTGATGAGTTAGATCAGGCTATAATAAGTTACATAAAGAAAGAATATAATTTGATGATAGGTGAAAGAACTGCGGAAAATGTAAAAATTGAATTGGGATCAGCTTTTGATATAGGCGAGGAAAATTCCATGGAAATAAAAGGAAGAGACTTAATATCAGGTTTACCTAAGGTTATAAATGTAACAGAATGTGAAATTAGAGAATCTCTTAAGGAACCGGTAGCATCAATAATTGATGCTATAAAAACTACCCTTGAAAAGACACCACCAGAACTTGCATCAGATATAATGGACAAAGGAATTATGCTTACAGGTGGTGGAGCAATGCTTAAAGGATTGGATCAGTTGATAAATGAAGAAACACATATGCCTGTTCATATAGCTGAGTCACCTCTTGACTGTGTTGCATTAGGCGCAGGAAAAGCTCTTGATACTATTGATAAAATAATAGCTAGTAGAAAATAGTGATATATTATGAGATTTTTAAGAAATAAACTTGTAGTAGCTATAATAGTTCTTTCAATTATTTTTTTAACTTTAATTTCTTTTAGTATCAAGGGTAATGGCAACTCGATAGTAAGAAACGGCATAGGTGTTACTTTTAATTCTTTTCAAGGAGGATTACATAAGGTTAATAATAGCATAAAAAATTGTTTGAGTTTTATAATAAATTTTTCTAGAGTAAAAAGTGAAAACGAAGAATTGAAAAAGGAAAATAGTTCATTAAAAAATAAATTAGTAGAATATAATTCAATTAAAAATGATAATTCCCAGTTAAGGAAAGAGCTGAATTTTAAAAGCCAAAAATCAGAATATGATTATATAGGCTGTGATGTAATAGGTAGAAGTAGTGATGGGATTTTAAATGAATTTGCAATAAATAGAGGCAGTAAGGATGGTATAAAAAAGCAGATGGTTGCAGTTACTGATGATGGACTAGTGGGACAGGTTGTCCACGTTGAAAACAATTGGTCTATAGTACAGTCTCTGGCTAATGAAAATTTAGCGGTAGGTGGAACTATTGAAGGTACTACCTCAGATACAAATGAAGTGGTAAATAGTGGTATGGTAAAAGGATACAGTGGCAATAATAATCAATTTTTAGCAAAGTTATATTATCTTCCACAGGATTCTACTGTAAAAAAAGGAGACGTTATAGTAACATCAGGAATTAATAATTCATATCCTAGAGGAATAAGAATTGGAACTGTAATAGATGTAGAGGATGATAAGGGAAAAGTAATGAAAAATGCTTTGATAAAGCCTTATGTGAATTTTGATAAGCTTCAGGAACTACTTGTCGTAGTGCCTCAAAACAAAATAGATATAAAGTACTAGGGTGGATGTAAAATGAAAAAATTATTAGTATTAGCTCTATTATCAATTCTGCTATTTATTTTGGATAACTCAGTGATACCTTTTTTTGCAGTAAATAATTTTTATCCAGGATTACTTGTAATATTTATAATTTGCTATTCAATTGTAAATGGAACGTGGGAGGGTATGTGGCTTGGAGTGTATGGAGGATTACTTCAGGATATATACTTTTCATATGGCTTTGGAATAAATTCATTTACAAATATGATAATATGTGTAATTGCAGGTGTTGTGGGAAACAGTATATTTAAGAAAAGAAGACTTATTCCTGTCATCTCTTGTTTTTTGCTTGTTCTATTTAAAGGCTTTTTAATAATGGGTATTTTATATTTATGTGGAGTGTATGTAAATGTAAAAAATGTATTTTTCACAGGGGTTTACGACATGATTTTATGTATCTTTATGTATAAACCAATATATAATCTTTGTCAAAAAGATTATATGGAAGCTAAGTGGAAATTTTAAAGGTGGGGATGATATTTTTTGAGAGAGAAGAAGCATTCTAATATTACAAGATATACTGTGCTAGTAGCCATTATGGTAATTATTTTTGCAACTATTACTGGAAGACTTCTTTTTCTTCAAGTAGTAAAGGGGCAAGAATATAAAGAGCAATCCAATAATAAATCTTTAACAGAAATACAGGAAGCAGCTCCAAGAGGAAAAATTTTAGATAAAAATGGTAATGTCTTAGCTACTAATATTCAAAGTTATGTGGTCGTATACAATCAAACGGATGAAAATGATAAGACTTTTTTTCCTACTATGAATAAAGTCTTTAAGATATTAGATGAAAGTGGGGAAAGTCAGAAGGACGATTTTGAACTTAAGATAAATCCTTATAGATTTGAATTCAGAAGTGATGATGAAAAAACTAGAAAAAATCTTGAGATTAAGTTTAAGAGGGATAGAGGATTAAATGATGAAATAGAAAACAAAATTAAAAAGAGCAATAAAGATATATCTGAAGATGAGTTAACTAGTTTAGTAAATAAGGAATTACTTAAAATAACTCCGGAGGAGACTTTTAAAAAACTTGTTGCCAAGTACAAAATAAGCAGTACATATTCTTTGGAAGAGCAGAGAAGATATATGATTATTAAGGATACTTTAAAAATGCAGAGTTATTCTGGATATAAACCTGTAACAGTTGCAGGCAATATAAAGAAGGATACTGCCTTTAAATTTTTACAAATGTCAAATGAACTCCCGGGGATAGATGTGAACACCCAACCTATAAGAAGTTATCCTAATAAGGAAGTAGGATCTAGTTTTATAGGATATATATCTAAAATATCTTCTGATTATGATAAATACAAGGAAAAAGGTTATGATGTAAGTAGTGATTACGTAGGTCAATCAGGTATAGAAGCTGCCCTTGAAGATAGATTAAAAGGATCAAAAGGAGGAAAGATAGTAAGGCTGAATAAAAAAGGAGACATAGTTGAAGAACTGGGACAGAAAGAAGCTTACCCAGGACAAACAGTTCAGCTAACAGTGGATACGAAGGTCCAAAAAGCAGCAGAAGATGCACTGGATACTACTATGGCAAGTCTCAGAAGTAATCCGTATGGACAGGAGCGATCAGATACTACTAATGCGACTAGGGGTGCAGCAGTAGTAATTGATGTAAATACGGGAGCAGTAATTGCAATGGCCAGCAGACCTGGCTATGATCCAAATATGTTTGCAGTACCTGGTATGATTTCTCAAGATTTATATAAAGAATATTTCAATCCGGATCTTGAATCTTTTGGTAGACAGTATATAGAAAAGAGAAATATAACTTCAAATTTTCAGGGAGAAACGGAAGATCAAGTGTTAAATACATTGTTTCCGCTTGATACTAGCATAAAAAATAATACAACTATAAGAAAAGATGTTTATGATATATATGCAAAGCCATTTTATAATTATGCTACTCAGTCTTTAATACCTCCTGGTTCTACATTCAAGCCAATGACTGCAGTTGCTGGACTTGAAAGTGGAGTAATAACGTCGGGTTTTTGTGTAGATGACGAAGGACAGTTTGATCAAGGCGGTAAAATTGTAAAATTTGAGTTAGATGGTAGAAATGGAGTAGTGGATTTGGTAACTGCTATACAAAAATCGAGTAACCCTTATTTTATGACTGTAGGTAAGCTTATTCGTGATGCCGTTGGAGACGATGGACTTGCTAAATATGCTTGGAAGTTTGGACTAGGTGTGCCTGTAAATAGCAGTGTAAAAGCATCCACTGGAATAGAAATTCCTGAAAAATTTGGCCAGGTATATAATACTGTATCAAATAAAAATACATATGCTAACACTTATTTGTGGCAAACTATGTCTACACTTAAAAATGGTGAAGACGATAAGGGACATATGGTAGTTCAAATTAATCTATATGATAATAGCAGTGATTCAAGTAAAGTAAAGCAAATTAAAAATGATATCAAAACTTTGATAAAGAATTCTGTAAAAAATGGTAAGAGTGCCTTTGATAAAGCAAAATATAAAGAATTATTTTCTGAACTTGTAAAGGAAGATCCTAATAATAAAAAGGATATAAGTAATGAGAAAATGAATGATTTAATTGACGTCATATACAGCATAACTGTTTCAGATGCAAATGCTCAATTAAAAGTACCAGCTAACATAGAAAATGCTTCTATAGGACAGGGATTAAATCAGTTTACTCCCCTTCAGATGGCAAATTACATTGCTACTCTTGCTAATGGTGGAACCAGATATAAGGTACATCTAGTAGATAAATATTTGGATGCCAATGGAAAAGTTATTGAACAGGTTAAACCGGAAGTTATAGAGAAAACTGGGGTTAAGGCTGAAAATATAGAAGCTATCAAGGCAGGAATGGGTGCAGTTAATGAGAAAGGTACAGCAGCTGCTATATTTAATGGATTCCAAGTAAGTACAGCTGGAAAAACAGGTACTGCAAGTTTGGGAAACCAGGATCAAATAGGAAGAACTGACTACTCTGAGTATGTGGGGTTTGCTCCTCTTGATAAGCCGGAAATAGCGGTATGTGTAGTTATATTTGATGGTGGTCAAGGAGGAAAGGGTGCAGCTACTGTAGCTAGGGATATTTATTCTGCATATTTTAATGTGAATAACAGTACTACCACTACTCAACAAAATAGTAATTAAGATGTAAAATTTGCGAATAGAATAGGCTATTCGCAAATTTTATATGATAATGATTTTAAACAAAATTTTTTTAATACAAACTTAATTAAACTTAGCTTAAATAAGAATTCCCAGAATAAGTATTAGATTAAAAAATAAAGTTGGAAATTAAGAAGGATTTATGTAAAGGGTGTTGAAATATTATATGAGGTGACTTATGGAGGCTAATTATGAGGAATAATAATATAATAATTAAGGGTAATAGAGATGGAATAAATATAATTATAAATAATAATGGTTTTAAAGATTTTGACGAAATGCTTCAAAGTTTAATAAAAAGACTTTCAACTGCGAAAATGTTTTATAAGGGATGTACTTTAAAAATAACAACAGAATTAAAAAGCATGAATGAAAAGCAATTTAATAAACTTAAAAATATATTGTTTGAAAAATTTCTCATAAAGGATTGTATATTCGAAGACAGCAATGAAAAACCAAGCAAAGTATTTTCAGGAATTTACGAGGGAAGAACTAAATTTTTACATAGAACAGTTAGAAGTGGTCAAGTAGTAAATTACTCGGGAAATATAGTTGTAATTGGAGATGTAAATGCAGGTTCTGAAATATATGCAGGGGGTAATATAATAGTTTTTGGAGCACTTCATGGATATGCCCATGCTGGATTTGGGGGGAATTCTAAAGCTATAGTTGCTTCAATTTGTTTGCAGCCAGAAATGCTTCAAATTGCAGATATAGTTACCAGATCACCAGAGGACAATGTTAAACCTAAGTATCCAGAAGTAGCTAAGATTAGGGAAAATATAATAATAGTAGAGCCCTATTTGCCCAATAAGTTTATTTGATATCTCATGGTTAGTAAGAACTTCAGCTTAATTTTATGCTGAAGTTTTTTGTTAGTAACTTTCAAACTGCCTAATTGGTATAAATTGCACTGAATAATATTCTGGATTATTGTTACTATGTCTAGTATAATATTCTATAGATGGTTTTATTGCTTAGATGATTATAGTTAATGGTATACGTTCATATATTGGGTGACATTTATCTAATAAATTTATTTGATGGAGGTAGTATATATGGGAGAAGCAATTGTAGTAACATCAGGCAAAGGTGGAGTTGGAAAAACTACTACTACGGCAAATATAGGCACTGCATTAGCTGTTTTAAATAAAAGTGTAGTGGTAGTAGATGGAGATACAGGACTTAGAAATTTAGATGTTCTTATGGGACTTGAAAATAGAATTGTATTTACTATACTTGATGTAATAGAAGACAAGTGTAGATTAAAACAAGCTCTTATAAAGGATAAAAGACTACCAAACTTATATCTTTTGCCTACGGCACAAACGAGAGATAAAGATGACATAAATACCCAAGATATGCTGAATTTAATTGAGGAATTAAAAAGTGAATATGACTATGTAATTATAGATTGTCCTGCAGGAATTGAGCATGGCTTTGAAAATGCAATAGTAGGGGCAGATAGGGCATTAGTTGTAGTAAATCCTGAAGTTACCTCAGTTAGGGATTCTGACAGAGTTATTGGAAAGTTAGATGCTAAGGGAATTGAAGAACATCAACTTATAGTAAACAAAATAAATTATGAAATGACTAAAAATGGAGATATGTTGGATGTAAGTGATATATTAGACAGTTTGGCTATAGAACTTATAGGAGTAGTGCCAGATGACAGAAATATAACCATTTCTACCAATAAAGGTGAACCCATAGTATTAACTAGTAGTTCATTATCAGGACAAGCATTTAGAAATATAGCTAAAAGAATAACAGGAGAAAAAGTACCACTTATGAATCTGGGTATTAGTCATGAAGGATTATTTTCATCAATAAAGAAACTATTTGGTATTAAATAAGGAGGTAGTAAGGGAATGGATTTGTTTAAGGTGTTCTCTAAGCAATCTTCCAAAGATGTAGCTAAAGAAAGATTGAGATTAATACTAATACACGATAGATGTGACATATCTAAGGAAATATTAGACAATATAAAGGATGACATACTTAAAGTACTTTCAAAATATATGGAGATAGATAGTTCTGAAATAGATGTAAAAATGACAAATTCGCCGGAACTAAGTGGAAATTCAGCAGCACTTGTGGCCAGTATACCTATAAAAAAGGTTAAGTATAATAAATAGGCTATGTATAAATTATGCATAGTTTTTTTATTTTCCTGTGGTATAATCATTATAGTTACATTGGAGGGATATATAGGATGCTTGAAAAATTTGCTATAAACAGGAAACTTTTAAGGGAATTCGATTTTCCTATACTAATTACTACTATAATCATATGTATCTTTGGAAGTTTAAATATTTATAGTGCTTCCCGTATGAGTTATGGAACTCGTTTTTTTAAATCACAGCTTATTTTCATGGTTGTAGGGCTTGTTATTACTTATTTTATACTTCTAGTAGATTATTCTGTAATAAAAGGTTATGTTGGCATAATATATTGGTTTGGTGTGTTTTTACTTATATTAAATTGCATACCAGCGCTTCAGTCTACAGTTAATGGAGCTTCATCGTGGATTAAAATTGGTCCTATTACCATGCAGCCTTCTGAATTTGCAAAAGTAGGAATTATATTAATGCTTGCAAAGCAGCTGGAAGATATGGAAGGAAATATAAACAATGTAAAAAATTTTATGAAGCTGATGATTTATCCACTTATTCCTATGGCTTTAATTATAAAGCAGCCCGATATGGGAATGACAATGGTATGTTTTTTTGCAGTTCTAGGAATAATTTTTGTTGCAGGATTAGATTTAAGAGTTATAATGGGAGGACTTTTAGCATTAACTGTTTTAATAGTGATAGCTTTGAATACACCTCTTATAGAAGAATATCAAAAAATGAGAATTATATCCCTATTTAGTCCAGAAAAATATCAAATGTCTTTTTCCCTTCAGCTCAACCAATCACAAATAGGAATTGGTTCAGGTGGGATTTGGGGAAAAGGATTCCTAAAAGGAACCCAGATATCGGGAGGATATGTGCCAGAAGCACATACAGATTTTATATTTTCTGTAGTTGGAGAAGAATGGGGATTTGTTGGGGCTTTAGCTTTAATATTGTTTTATGTTATTATACTTTATAGATCCATAAGAATATCCAAGGAAGCTAAAGATATTTTTGGATCTATAGTATGTGTAGGAATAGTATCAACTATCCTATTTTCAATTTTTCAAAATATATGTATGACTATAGGTATACTTCCCATAACAGGTATAACACTACCTTTTATGAGTGCAGGTGGAAGTTCTCTCATTTCGGCATTTATAGAACTATCTTTAATTTTGAACATAGGTATGAGGAGGAAAAAAATTAATTTTTAGGGGGAAGTTGACATGAGGATTGCTTTTATAGCACATGATAAAAAGAAAGATGATATGATAGACTTTGTAAAAAGATATAAAGATGTTTTTGAAGGTCATGAAATTTTTGCTACAGGAACTACAGGAAAACTTATAAATGAGATGACAGGTCTAAAAGTTACTAGATTTCTTTCAGGACCTTTAGGTGGTGACCAGGAAATAGGAAGTAAAGTGGCACGGGGAGGAATGGATATAATTATTTTTTTAAGAGATCCTTTAACTTCACAGCCTCATGAACCAGATATTGCTGCACTGCTTAGAATTTGTGATGTTCACTGTGTGCCCCTAGCTACTAATTTAGGTTCTGCAGAGATTTTTGTAAAAGCACTAAAGTCTCATAATTAATAGACAAGCTATATTTTTTAAGTTAAGAGTTATTAACTCAACTTTCGCACATATAAAATTTTTACTTAATATAAAAAAATTGCGAAGCAATTTTTTAAAAGAACAAAGTACAAAGTTCAAAGAACAAATAAGGATAATTTTCTTCCTAACGTCAGAAAATATTAAAATTATAGATTCCCTGAGGTACGAGGAAAATCATCTTTATTTGTTCTTTGTTATTTCAACTTTGTTATTTTCAAAAGCTTTGCTTCGCAAAATTTTTAATTTATAGGCTATTAGAGCTTTGCTTCAATAGCCTATAAATTAAAAATTTTTTGAAGTGTTAGCGGAAGAAAATCACTCATAACCATTAATTCTTAACTCTTAATTTTTAATTATTAAAAATATGTGCAAGTAATAAATAGGGCAATCCTTAAATATATATAATTATGTGTATCATTTTAAATGGGGGAATCTATATTGGGAAATTATGATTCGGAATACCAAAATTATTATAATTCTTTGAAGGGAAGAGCTAATTATTCACCTTCCTATGATAGAGTGTCAAATACCGGAGGATTCTTTTTTCAAAAGGGCAATTTTTTGGTCAGGAGAATTATAAGGGATTTGATTGGAGTTTTAGTACTATTTATTTTCGTTATAGGTTGTAAGACTATTCAGATGCCTCAGACTAAAAGTATATATAGTTATTCTAAGGAAATTGTGGATAAAAATTATGATTATAGCAAAATAGAAGCTCAGTTGAAAAATATAAATATAAGTGATATTGAAAACGGGGCTAAAAATGTAATGAATCGGATTAGGGTAAATCAGGAATAATAAGATTTAAGAGGCATTTCTGTGATTAAAATAAGTAAATATTTTATACCTTATGTAATATTTTTAATTTTCATAGGGTATAAAGGGAAACTTATTTATACTTTTATTATAGTTTTTTTCCATGAAATGGTTCATTACTTAGTTGCTAGATACTATAAATTTTCTGGATTTGACATAGAATTTATAGCAATAGGAACAGTTATAAAACTTAAAGATTTAGATGAAGCATTTCCAAGAGAGGATTTAATAATTTCAATTTCTGGTCCTGCAGCTAATTTGATTTTTAGTGCAGTCTTTTATTTTGTATATAAGAATTTTTGTTCAAGCCTTTCCTATATGCTTTTCTCTATAAATTTAGCTATAGGATTGTTTAATTTAATACCAGCTTTTCCTTTGGATGGAGGAAGAATACTGAGAAGCATCTTAAATTTGAAAATGACTTATAAAAAAGCAAATAGGATTATGATAATCACAAGTATATTTATTGGAATGGCACTTATGTTTATGTATATTTTTTTATTTTTAAACGGGTATAGCAATTTTAGTATAGGAATAATAGGAATATTTATAATTACGACTTCTTTAAGAGAAAATGAAAGGATATCATATATAATTATGGGAGATATAATTAAGAAAAGATATAAATTCATAAAGAGAGGATATATTGAAAACAGGACTTTATCAATACACTATAAGCAGGATTTACTCACAGCTATGGGATTATTTGATAAAAATAAATATAATATATTTATGGTATTGGATAATGAGATGAATTTAATGGATACAATATATGAAGAAGAAGTTATAGAAGGGTTAAAGCTATATGGAAATATAACTTTGGAAAAATTTATTGAAATAATGAACCACAAATAAGATCTTTAACCTAAGGGAAGGATAAAATTATGAATTTTGTCCTTCCCTTAGGTTTATATATTTTAAATTATTTTTGGTTATGCTAAAATATAGGAATGATACCTAAGAGGAGGATTTTTAATGAACACAATTTCTGATGATATATTATTTAAAGTGGAAAAACCTGCCCGATATATTGGAGGGGAGATGAATTCCTGTGTAAAAAATAAGGATGAAGTAGATATTAGATATGCGTTTTGCTTTCCAGATGTATATGAAGTCGGAATGTCTTATCTTGGTATGAAAATACTTTATTACATATTGAATGAAAGAAAAGATACTTATTGTGAAAGAGTATTTGCGCCCTGGCCTGATATGGAAGAACTTATGAGAAAAAATAATATATCACTTTATGGACTTGAGAGCAAAGATCCTATAAAGAGTTTTGATTTTATAGGGTTTACTCTTCAATATGAAATGAGTTATACTAATATTTTAAATATGTTAAATTTGGCTGGACTTTCTGTTAGGGCTTCTTGTAGAGGAGAAGAAGATCCTATAATTATGTGCGGTGGACCTTGTGCCTATAACCCTGAACCCCTCTTTGATATAGCAGATATGTTCGCTTTAGGTGAATCTGAGGAACAGATGAATGAAATTATGGATCTTTATAAGAAATATAAAGGAAGAAAAAAGAAATTCTTGAGGGCAGTGTGCCACATAGAAGGTATATATGTACCTTCCCTTTATGATGTAAGCTATAATGAAGATGGAACCATAAGAGAATTTAAACCGCTTTATGACGATGTACCAGCTAAAATTACTAAAAGGATAATCAAAAATTTCAATGATGTGGTATATCCAGATAAAATTATAGTACCTTATACGGACATAGTACATGATAGAATAACTCTTGAGACTTTTAGAGGATGCACTAGAGGGTGTAGGTTTTGCCAGGCAGGTATAATATACAGGCCTGTAAGGGAGAAAAAAACATCTAAACTTTTAGAAATAGCAGATAAACTCATAAAAAGTACAGGATATTCAGAAGTGTCTCTTACTTCTCTAAGTATATGTGATTATTCAGACTTAAAAAACTTAGTTGTTAACTTTATAAATGAACATGAAAAAGACAAGGTAGGGTTATCTTTGCCTTCACTTAGAATAGATTCTTTTTCTGTAGGACTTATAAATGAAATACAAAAGGTTAGAAAAACTGGACTTACTTTTGCACCAGAGGCAGGAAGTCAGAGAATGAGAGATGTAATAAATAAGGGTGTTACAGAGAAAAATTTGATGGATTCTGTAAGCAGTGCTTTTGAGTCTGGTTGGTCTACCATAAAGTTGTATTTTATGATAGGGCTTCCCTATGAAACTATGGAAGATATAAAAGAAATTGCCCATTTATCCCAAAAAGTAGTGGACGAATATTTCAAAGTTCCTAAAGATGTAAGAAAAAAAGGATTAAAGGTAACAGTTAGTACTTCAATATTTGTACCAAAGCCTTTTACGCCATTTCAGTGGATATCACAAATAAAAGTGGAAGATGTTAAAGAAGAGATTAGAGAATTAAGATCTTCTATAAGCAGTAAACATATAGTATATAACTGGCATGAAAGTCCCTTAAGTTATTTAGAAGCTGTATTTGCAAGGGGAGATAGGAGACTTTGCGAAGTACTTATTAAAGCCTACGAAAAGGGAGCTAAATTTGACAGTTGGTCAGAGTATTTCAATTTTGATGTATGGGTAGAAGCTTTTAAGGAATGTAATGTAGATGGTGATTTTTACGCTTATAGAAATAGAAGTTATGATGAGATACTCCCCTGGGATTTTATAGATGTGGGGGTAAATAAGAAATTTTTAATAGAAGAAAATGAAAAGGCTAAAAGGGCTGAAGTAACTCCGGATTGTAGATTGGGATGTAAAAATTGCGGTGTTAATGTTAATTTAGGAGGTAAATGCTTTGAGGGTGCAGTATTTAATAAAGTTCAGTAAGAAGAATAGTATAAGGTTTATAGGACACCTTGATTTATTGAGAACTATACAGAGAATGATAAAGAGATCAGGACTTCCTGTAGAGTATTCCAAGGGATTTAATCCACATATAAATATGTCTATAGCACAGCCGCTACCTGTAGGAGTTTATTCCAGCGGAGAATACATGGATTTATATTTTGAAAAAGAAGTTTTAGAAGATCATATTAAAGAAAAATTAAATAAAAGTGCACCTAGTGGAATAGAAGTGTTAAGGGTAGATAGGGTGAAAAATGTAGAAAATAAAAAAGTATTTAAATCCATGGCAGAAATAAATGCAGCTAAGTACATAATTAACATAAAATATAAAGATGTAAGTGAACTTAAAGAAAATATGGAAAACTTAATGAAATCCGAAAATTGGAATACAATAAAGAAGACTAAAAAGGGAGAGAAGAAAATAGATATAAAAAAATTAGTAAAGAAATTGAGTTATGATATTTTTGAAAATAGGCTTAGGTTAGAAACTGTGATAAGCTGTGGAAGTGTAGAAAATTTATCTCCAGAACTTCTATCAAGTTTTATACAAGACAATACTGAAAATGCTGACAAAGATTGTTTTATTGATATAATGAGAGAAGAAGTATATGTGAGAAGACAAAATAAGTTATTCCCATTATATGAGTATGTATCAAAATTATATTAATCTGAAGGAGAGGTGAACTATATTTTGGAAGAAATATTTGTTGAAAGAAGTGCTGAAGGGTTTTTAAGAATTGTTATAAAGGATAATGCCATTTTAAGAGAATGTCACATCCAGGAAAAAAAAGGCAATGCCTACCCGGGAGAAGTGTATATAGGTGTAGTTAAAAATGTAGTACCAGCTATAAAATGTGCTTTTATAGATATAAACTGCAGGAGAAATGCCTATATGTATATGGATAGTAAATTTAGAAATCTTAACTTAAAAAAAGGTGAAAAAATTTTGGTACAGGTTACAAAAGAAGATTATGGAAGAAAAGGAGCTAAAGTTACCCAAATTATAAGTTTGCCTGGTAAATATTGTGTTTTAAATAGTTTTGACACAGGCATGAAGTTTTCACAAAAAATACAGGATGAATCTTTTAAAAAAATTATGCTCGAGAAAATAAAAATACCATCAGGTGTTAGTGTATTGATAAGAACTGATACCCAAAATGTTCCAGTAGAACTTATAAACAAAGAAATCCATAAGTTGAATGATATATATAACAAGATAAAAAATAAAGCTCAGTATGTTCTAAAGCCTGAACTCATGTTTGATAATGGAGGTGCACTTGGTGAAGTACTTAGAGATAGATTGTGGGATAGTAATTTAAAGATATATGTAAACAATGAAGTGGATTATAAATACATAGAGGATTTTTTTAAAGGAGTATGTAACATAGATGCAAACATAGAACTGTATACGGGTAAAAAAACTCTCTTATCTCATTATAATATGGAAAATGAAATATTAAATTTACGAAATAACAGAATAGAATTAAATTGTGGTGGATATATAGTTATAAATAAAACAGAAGCTATGTTTGTAATAGATGTTAATTCGGGTAAAAACATAAGAAATAATAAGATGGATAAAACAGTATTTATAACTAATTTGCAAGCGGCAGAAGAAATTGCAAGGCAAATACTGCTTAAAAATTTAAGTGGAATAATTGTAATAGATTTTATAGATATGGAAGATGAGGAAAGTAAGAAAAAGATTATGGACAAACTCAAATCTGGATTGTCAAGTAGCAAAAGTAAGGTTGTTGTATATTCTTTTACAGAGTTGAATCTAGTGCAGATAGCTAGAAAAAGACAGGGTAAACCAATATATGATTATATAGAGGAAGATTGCAGGTACTGTGAAGGAACAGGAAAAAAAATAAAACTATCTTATATGATGGTTCTCATAAGAAATGAAATTTCAAATATAAGTTGTGATAGGGATGTAAAAGATTTTCACATACACATGGATGTATCTTATGAAAAGGATGTTGAAAATAACATGGATATGTTTATAAAAGGTATAGGTGCTGGGGACAAGAGAATATATATTACTTATGAAAAAAAAGTATCTTATAAGGTAGAACCCCTTCAATTTATGAGCCAGATAGAGCATCTGAAAGTGTTTAGAGTAAATTGAAAAAACTTTACAAACAAGAACAAATGTGTTAAAATGACATCTGTAGGCCGCTCAAAAAAGGTTTTATAAATTATAGAAAGAATGGATTTTCTATATACCTTTTAGGCGAGACTGGATTGAGGAGGTGTTTTAAATGTATGCAGTTGTAGCTACTGGTGGAAAACAGTATAAAGTTTCAGAAGGAGACGTTATATATGTTGAAAAATTAGATGCTGAAGTTGATTCAACAGTTGAACTTGACAAAGTTTTAGTAGTAGGTAAAGATGATGAAGGTGTAGTTATTGGAAAACCTGTAGTTGAAGGAGCTAAGGTAAGCGCTAAGGTATTGGCACAGGGAAAAGCTAAAAAGGTTATAGTTTTCAAGTATAAGGCTAAAAAGGATTACAGAAAGAAACAAGGACATAGACAGCCTTACACTAAATTACAAATCGAAAAAATTGATGCATAATTATGATTGAGGCATTGTTTAAAAGAGAATCCTGTAATTTGGTTTCGGTTACACTTAAAGGCCATGCGGAGTCGGTAAATCAGGGATATGACATGGTGTGTAGTGCTGCTTCTGCCATATCTCAAACTACGGTAATAGGAATAACAGAAGTGTTAAAGCTTAAATTGAATTACTGTATAAAAGATGGATTTTTAAGTTTTTCTTTAAAAGATATGAAAGAAGATGACATTTTAAAATGTCAGGTACTTGTAGAAACTATGTTACTTGGTTTGAAAAGTATTGAATTTAATTTTAGTGAATATATAAATGTAAAGGTAGAGGAGGTGTAATTTTATGTTGATTATGAATCTTCAACTGTTTGCCCATAAAAAAGGAGTAGGTAGTTCAAGGAATGGTAGAGATAGTGAATCAAAAAGATTAGGTACTAAATCTGCTGATGGACAATTTGTTTTAGCTGGAAACATATTGGTTAGACAGAGAGGAACAAAAATTCATCCTGGAGCTAACGTTGGAAGAGGATCTGACGATACCTTATTTGCAAAGATTGATGGTGTAGTTAGATACGAAAGAGTAGGAAAGACTAAAAAGAAGGCCAGCGTATATCCTTTAAAGTTAGAAGAATTAGCAGCTGAATAGTGTTATTAAGGCACCCTAATGAGGGTGCTTTTTTAGAATTTCTTAATTCAAGAAAAAAGTTGTATACTGCAAATTAGAGCGAATTAGTTGCTTATCTGTGGGAATAATAAATTTTATATACTTAACTTTTGAAAGGAAGTGAGAAAATGAGTAATATGTTTGTAGATACAGCCAAAATATTTGTAACCTCTGGAGATGGTGGAAATGGAGCCATTTCTTTTAGAAGGGAAAAGTATGTAGCCTTTGGGGGACCAGATGGTGGAGATGGCGGAAAAGGAGGAGATGTTATACTTGTATCAGATACAGAAAGTACTACACTTTTGGATTTTGCATATAGGAAAAAGTATTTTGCAGAAAAAGGTGAAAATGGATCAGGATCTAAGTGCTTTGGAAAAAATGGAAAGGATCTTTACATAAAAGTACCTATGGGAACAGTTGTAAGGGATGTGAAAACGAATAAAATAATGGCAGATCTTGCCCATCCTGAAGACAAATGCATAGTTGCAAGAGGTGGAAGAGGCGGAAGAGGAAATGTGAGATTTACAACTTCCGTAAGGCAGGCACCAGATTTTGCTGAACCAGGAATGCCAGGAGAAGAAAGATATATATCCTTGGAACTTAAATTACTGGCAGATGTAGGACTTTTAGGGTTTCCGAATGTAGGTAAATCCACTCTTTTGTCTATAGTGACTAAGGCTACACCTAAAATTGCAAATTACCACTTTACAACATTATCTCCTAACCTGGGGGTAACTAACATTTCAGGAATAAAAAGCTTTGTAATAGCAGATATACCAGGTATAATAGAAGGTGCAGCAGAAGGAGTAGGCCTTGGAATAGAATTTTTAAGACATATCCAAAGGACAAGACTTTTAATACATGTAGTAGATATATCGGGAATTGAGGGAAGAGATGCTTTCGATGACTTTATCAAAATAAATAAGGAATTAAAAAAGTATGATGTTAAACTATGGGATAAACCTCAGATAATTGCTGCAAACAAATCAGATATGCTATATGACAATGAATTATTTGAAAACTTCAGAAAAAAAGTTGGACAATTAGGATACGACAAAGTGTTTAAAATATCTGCAGCTACAGGACAGGGTGTTAAAGAGCTTATGAAGGAAGCAGCTAGGATACTAAGTACTATACCTGTGGAAAATATTGAAATAGATGAAGAAGATAAATTCATACCTGAGGAAAAGAGATTTACTTATAATATAAGGAAAGAAGAAAATACTTTCGTAGTAGAGGGAAGTTTTGTTGATAGGTTACTTGCAAGCGTTAATGTAAACGATCCAAATGAATTACGATATTTTTATAAAGTACTTAAAAATAAGGGAGTTATACAGAAACTAATTGATATGGGAATTAAGGATGGGGATGTGGTTAGGTTGAATGATTTTGAATTTGATTATGTAATGTAATAAAAAAATAAATGGAGAGAAAATAGATGGTTAAAAAAGCTATTTTTGGGGGAACATTTGATCCAATACATAATGGACATATACATATAGCTTATGAAACTTTATATAGATTGGGAGTAGACAATATTATATTTGTACCAACAGGTAATCCTCCTCATAAAACAAAAAGAGATATAACAAGTGCTTTTTTGAGATATGAGATGGTAAAGGCAGCTGTAAGTATGGAAAGTAAATTCTCTGTAAGTAAATATGAAATAAATAAGCCTAATTTGAGTTATACGTATAATACATTAAAGCATTTTAATAAAGTTGAAAGAAAAACCCGATGGTATTTCCTAACGGGAGTAGACTGTCTAATGGACATTGAAAGTTGGAATAGGGTAGAAGATATATTTAAGTTGTGTCAATTTATAGTATTTAATAGGCCAGGATTTCCAGATTTTACTAAAAAAAATATAAAAGAGCAGAAGGAAAAAATAGAAAAAAAGTATTCTGCTAAAATTATATATTTAGATGCTCCTCTATTTGATATTTCTTCTACAGATATACGAAAAAACATTAAATTGGGTAGAAATGTAAGTTATCTTCTTCCCGAAAGTGTTTATCATATTATTAAACAACATAATCTTTATAAATGAAATTAAATAATTTTTTGGAGTGATAAGGGATGTGGAGTGAAGAACAAATCAAAGGATATTTGAAGGAGAAGCTGAAAAAAAACAGATATGAGCACAGTTTGAGCGTGCAGGATACAGCTGAAAAATTAGCAAAATTTTACCATGTGGATATTAAAAAGGCCAGCACAGCAGGACTTGTCCATGATTGTGCTAAGTATATGTCAGATGATGAAATTTTGTTTATGGCACACGAGAATCAGGTTCCTATAGATGAAGTAAGTGGATTAAATCCTCAACTTCTCCATGGGAATATTGCTGCAGTGATAGCAAAAAATATTATGGGGATTTATGACGAGGAAATATTAAGTGCAGTAGCATGTCATACTACAGGTAAGAAAGATATGAGTCTTTTAGAAAAGGTAGTGTATATTGCAGATTACATAGAGCCTTTAAGAAATTTTCCTGGAGTAGAAATACTTAGAGAAGAGGCGTTTATAAACCTAGATACTGCACTTTTGGATGCCTTTAACAATACTATAAAAGTTGTAATTAATAGGGGACAACTGCTGCATGTAAATACAATTAGTGGTAGAAATTATTTGGTTTTTAAAAAAGCTCACAGTAAGGCATATTCAAAAAAATAATTAGTATATTACAAATTTTAGGTTTATTTTAGGAGGTCTTTTATAATGGGAAAAAAAATAATAAGCACAAAAAAAGCACCGGGGGCTGTAGGACCTTATTCTCAGGCTGTTAAGGTTGGAAACTTTTTATTCACATCAGGCCAAATTCCACTGGATCCATCTACAGGAGAATTGGTTTCGAGTGATATTAAAAAGGCAACAGAGAGGTCACTTGAAAATATAAAAGCTTTACTGGAAGAAGCAGGAACATGTTTTGATAAAGTTATTAAGACTACTGTATATGTAAAGAATATGTCAGATTTTGCAGCTGTAAATGAAGTATATGCAAAATATTTTAAAAAGGATATGCCTGCAAGATCCTGTGTAGAAGTAAAACTTCCAAAAGATGCACTTGTTGAAATAGAAGTAATAGCATTAGTGGATTAATTATAGAGTTCTTAAACGAAAAATAAACTTATACTCCGAATATTTTTACAATCACAAGTACGATTAAATGTTTTGATAAGTCTAAGCAGAAAATTTACAAAAACATAAGGGCTTTTGAAAACTCGTACCTCAGACAATTCAAAAGCCCTAAGTTTTTTGTAAATTTTCCACTAAGACTTATATACAAAACATTTAAATGTACTTGCTTATTGTAAAATATTTCTATGTGTAAGTTTATTTTTAAGTTTAGAAACTCTTAATACTTTAGAAAATTATCCATAACTATTAATTCTTAACTACTAACTCAACTTTCGCAGTTTAAAAATATTGCTTCGTAATTTTTTTGTATTAAGTGAAAATTTTATATGTGGGAAAGTTGAACTATTAATTATTAATTGTATTTAGCAGCTTGTTGCAGAAAGGAAAAGTTGTATGAAGGAAAATAAAATAGTATTTACAGTAGATGAAAAAGATGACGGCTTGAAATTGAGATATTATTTGCAGAGAGTTCAGAAACTTTCAGGTAGACTTATAAAAGGAGCAGCCTTGAGTGGAAGGATAGAAATAAACAATAAAAAGGTAAAATTAAATCATATAGTAAAGTCAGGGGAAAGCATATCTTTAAACCTTGTAAAAGAGGAGTCTCAAAATGTAGAGCCTGAGAAAATGGATATAGAAGTAGTGTATGAAGATAATGATCTAATAGTTGTAAATAAAAGGCCTGGAATAGTAGTGCATCCTACAAGAAGTTATCCTTCAGGAACGTTAGCTAATGGACTTATGTATTATTTTAAGGAAAAGGGAGAAGATTGTATAGTTAGATTAGTAAGTAGATTGGATATGGATACTTCAGGTCTTATAATAGTTGGAAAAAATCAATTTGCACATATGGCTCTGGCAAGAGACATGAAAAGTCAAGAATTTGAAAAAAGTTACATTGGTGTCATTCATGGAAAGATGGAAGAAAGTGAAGGAACTATAGATTTGCCAATATATAGGCAAGAAGGAGAAGACATAAGAAGGATTATAGATGAAAGAGGACAGAAAAGTATTACTCACTATAAGGTAATCAAGGATTTTAAAAATGATCAGCTATTAAAGCTTACGCTGGAAACGGGAAGAACACATCAAATAAGGGTACATTTAAGTTATTTAGGACATCCTCTTTATGGAGACACATTGTATGGAAAAGAGGCTGATAGTGTGTATATAAATAGGCAGGCACTTCATGCATACAAACTTAAATTTCCACACCCTAGGGGAAATAAAATATTGGAGTTAGAAACTGGTATTCCAGAAGATATTCTAAAATTAATAGAAAAAATAAGCTGAAACTCTATGTCTTTAAGCTTCAGCTCATTTTGATATAATCATTTATTAGAAAACACATGTCTTTTTAATATAAATATAATAGTTAAAATTATAATTATAGATGGTACAAGGAGCAAATATTTATTTTTAATAATAATTTTTGCCATATTGTTGGAATTTAATACTTGCTTTTCACTATGATTTATGCTGCTGGCAAGTTTTAATTTCCCTATTTCTCTTCCTTCAAAGGATATAGAAGCTCCATCGACTATATCTCCTTTTTTAAAGAACCTAAACGTTAAGTTTTTATCACTTAAAGTTACATGGGGTACATTTATATCATCCTTAGCTTTAATATAGTAAAAATCATAAGCAGCAATCAGTGGAACAGAAAGTCCATCTTTATTATAAGTTGTGACTAAGGCTCCTCTTTGATACAACTTAATAAGGTTAAAATTGTTAAATCCAAAATTAAATAAAGCTACTGCATCAGGAAAAAAAGTTTTGTTTTTATCGTGAATTAGCGCCACTATAAGTTGTTGTCCGTTTCTTGTAGCTGTAGATACGTAGGAGTGCAATGATTGCACTGTATAGCCTGTTTTACCTCCTAAGCATCCACTGTAATAATAGGTGGATTGTCTTTGTATTAATTTGTTTTCATTCCATACTTCTCTAGCTTGTGGACATTTGATGGTAGGCGGAATAGTATAGGACATAGTAGTAGCTATTTTAGAATATTCAGGGTGCTTAGATAGTGCTCTCATCATTAGAGCTAAATCCCTTGCTGAGGTTTTATGTTTTTCATCAAATAATCCAGTAGGGTTTACAAAATTGGTATTTTTAGCCCCAAGTTCCTTAGCCCTTTTATTCATCTTAACTACAAACTTATCCATAGTGCCGCTTATATGTTCTGCTAATGCTTCTGCACAATCGTTGTCTGAAGCTAGTAGTAAACCGTATAACAAATCTTTTACAGTTAACTGCTCACCTTCACAAAGTCCAACTCTAGTTCCATCTACATTTGGTGGATTTTTACCGACTATAACTTTATCATCTAAGTTTGTATTTTCAAGGGTTAAAAGTGCAGTCATTATCTTTGTAGTGGATGCTGGTGGATAAGCAGTATCTGGGTTCTTGGAATACAAAAGTTCACTGGTAGCTGCATCCAATATTACAGCGCCATCAGCTGAAACAGGAGGAGGCATTTCTTTAGCATGAACTACTCCATAGGGGTTGTTAGAACAAATAAGAAAAAACAGTAGTGCAAAGGTGACTATTCTTTTCATTTTTTCCTCCTTTAGGACAATTCCTAAATATTATATCAAAAAAATACTATATATGCGACATAATTTTTTTAAATTGTCAATAATTTAAATTATAAACATAAATATATTTCATTGCAAATTACAATTATTAAGAGAGGGAATAATAGAGAGGGAATAATAATGAGAGATAAGAAAAAAATTATAGGTTCAATTGTTATTTTGATTGTATTTGCCATATTTTTAGTTGTAGGGTATGTGAACTCAAGGCCATCCAATACTCCAGTAAAAAGTGAAGAGGTATTTAAAGATCAGGATAATGCCGGAGAAAGCTCCAAAAGTAAATCGGATAAAAGTATAACTGTATATGTAAATGGAGAAGTTAAAAACCCAGGAGTGTATAAATTAAAAAATGATAGCAGAATACAGGATATTGTAAAGGAAGCAGGTGGATTTACATCTGCATCAGATACAAGTAAATTAAATTTGGCTAAGAAGTTAAAGGACGAAGATTATATATATGTGGATAAAAAAGGAGAGAATGGATCAAATAACGATCAATCTGTGGGAAAAGTAGGTAATGGAGTAGGTCAGGATGGAAAGGTAAACATAAACAGAGCTTCCAAAGAGGAATTAAAAACAATACCTGGAGTTGGAGATGTGACTGCTCAAAAGATAATAGATTATAGAGAAAAAAATGGGGATTTTTCTTCTATTGAGGATTTAAAAAAAGTAGGAAGAATAGGTGATAAAACCATTGAAAAGATAAAGGATAAAATAGATGTGAGGTAAGTTAAAGGTGGGTTTATTGTAAACAGATGAAGTTTGTTACAAAATGGTGTACAATATTGTAGAGAAAGATTTCTATTGGAGGTGTTATTTTGGAGTATAAAAGACTAACAGAACTTACTCGAACTTCTGGATGAGCAGCTAAAATAGGACCGGAGGTCCTTTCTAAAATACTTGATAAATTACCTCGAATGGAAAATGAAAATTTAATGGTTGGTATAGAGACTTCAGATGATGCTGCAGTTTATAAATTGGATAATGATACAGCAGTAATACAAACCCTTGATTTTTTTACACCAATAGTGGATGATCCTTATACTTTTGGTCAAATAGCTGCAGCAAATTCTCTAAGTGATGTATATGCAATGGGAGGAAAGCCTAAAGTAGCACTTAATATAGTTTGTTTCCCTTCTTGTCTCCCTGAAGAAATGTTGGGAGAAATACTAAAAGGTGGTGCTGACAAAGTTATTGAAGCAGGTGCAGTAGTAGTGGGAGGTCACACTGTAGAGGATAATGAGCCTAAATATGGGTTGTCAGTTATGGGACTCGTACATCCAGATAATATACTTAAAAATTATGGATCTAAAGAAGGGGATATGATTATACTTACTAAACCTTTGGGTATAGGTATAATAAATACTGCTATAAAAGGAGAAGTGGCATCTAAAGATGCTTATGATAAAGCAGTTAAAGTTATGTCCACGTTAAATAAATATGCAGGGGAAATAATAAGTAAATATTCTGTAAGTGCGTGTACAGATGTAACTGGTTTTGGAATTATGGGGCATGGATATGAAATGGCTTCTGCCTCTGGTGTTACATTAAAGCTTTATGCGAGTAGAATACCTTATATACAAGAGGCAAGAGAATATGCCGAAATGGGTCTGGTACCAGCAGGTTCATATAGAAATAAAGACTATTTGGAAGGCAAATATGGCATAAAGAATGTACCTGAGTGGATGGAAGATATTTTATTTGATCCACAAACATCTGGTGGACTTTTGGTAACCTGCAGCAGAGAAGAAAGTCTTAAAATTATGGAGGAACTTTCAAAGCTTGAAGTAAAATCTTCTGTAATAGGTGATGTTATACCTTTTAATGGGAAAAGATATATAGAAGTAGAATAATGGTTTAAAGGAGGAAAAAGTCAAGTTGTGGATAAGAAACAATTATTAAGAAAACTTCCTAAAATGGATGAACTCTTGAATGAAGAAGTGGTAAAATTAGAAGCTGAAACTACAATGAAAAAAATTGTAATGGAATCTTTGAGAGAAGCGGTAAACAATTATAGAAATCTTATTTTAAAAGGTAAAATTGAAAACTTTACGGAAAAAGATATACTGGAAAGCTTTAGAACAATAATTGAACAAAAAAAAGAGCCCAACTTGAAAAATGTAATAAATGCTACGGGAGTTATCATACATACGAATCTAGGAAGATCTATTTTAAGTGAGAATGCTTTGAAAAATGTAATTGATGTAGCTCACAATTATAGTAATTTGGAATATGACCTGGAAAAAGGAACAAGGGGATCTAGGTATAGCCATGTAGAAGAGCTGATTAAGACGATTACGGGAGCAGAGGCTTCTTTAGTGGTAAATAACAATGCAGCTGCAGTAGTCTTGGCTTTAAACACTCTTTGTAGTGGTAAGGAAGCTATAGTTTCTAGGGGACAGCTGATAGAAATAGGAGGGTCATTTAGAATACCTGAAGTTATGGAATTTAGTGGAGCCAATCTTGTGGAAGTAGGAACAACTAATAAAACTCATCTAAAGGATTATGAAAATGCCATTAGTGAAAATACGGGAGCATTTTTAAAAGTGCATACGTCCAATTTCAAAATAATTGGTTTTTCAGAAGAGGTGTCTTTAGAAGAATTGGTGAAATTATCAGTAAAAAGCAGGATACCAGTAGTGGAGGATATAGGAAGTGGAACACTTATAGATTTTTCTAAGTATGGATTTGAATATGAACCTACGGTACAGGAGAGTATAGATAAAGGCGTTGATGTAGTTACTTTTAGTGGGGATAAAATGCTGGGAGGGCCTCAGGCAGGTATAATTGTAGGTAAGAAAAAATACATAGACAAAATGAAAAAAAATCAGCTTACAAGAGCACTTAGAATAGATAAAATGACTCTAGCAGCTCTTGAAGGTACTTTAAAATATTATCTAGATGAAAATGAAGCAATAAAAAATATACCAACGCTCCATATGATACTTGCAAGTGAAGATGAGCAAAAACGTAGGGCTTTTGTTTTGAAAGAAAAGCTTGAAAGTAAGAATTTGAATTTTAAATTTACAATAGAAGAGGATTATTCCATGGTAGGAGGAGGATCTATGCCAGGACAAAAAATACCTACCTATGTAGTTAAAGCACAAAGTAGCAGTGTATCACCAGAACAGGTAGATAAAAAGTTTAGAAAGAGAAGCGTACCTATAATTGTACGATTAGCACATAATGGAGTTATAATGGATTTAAGGACTATACTAGATAGAGATTTTGACATTTTGGTAGATGCTTTTACAGAGATGTAGTTTAACTTGATACATTTCAGTTTGGAGGTAATTTTGCATGAAGCATGTTGTAATAGGAACAGCGGGGCATATAGATCATGGCAAAACTGCACTTATAAGAGCCTTGACAGGAAGAGAAACGGATACTTTAAAAGAAGAGAAAGAAAGAGGAATATCCATAAACCTTGGATTTACTTTCTTTGATTTGCCATCAGGAAAAAAAGCTGGAATTATAGATGTACCCGGTCATGAAAAATTTATAAAAAATATGTTAGCTGGGGTTAGTGGTATAGATTTAGTACTTATGGTAATTGCAGCAGATGAAGGAATTATGCCACAGACTAGAGAACACTTTGAAATACTTCAACTTTTAAATGTAAGTAAAGGTATTATTGTTGTTACTAAAATAGATCTAGTAGATGAAGAATGGTTGGATATGGTAATAGAAGATATAAAGAAAGAGTTTAAAGGAACTTTTTTAGAGAATGCTCCTATATGCAAAGTCTCTTCTAAAACTAAAATCGGTTTAGATTCTCTGGCAAAAGAAATAGATAGACTTACAGAAGATGTTTCCTGTAAAGATGTAAGAGGACATTTTAGGCTTCCTGTAGACAGAGTCTTTTCTATAAGTGGATTTGGCACAGTTGTAACGGGTACTGTAATTAGTGGAAGTATTAGAGAAGGTGAACAAGTGCAAATATATCCTTCTAAAGTATTATGTAAAGTGAGAGGCATACAAATAAATGATAAACAGGTAAAAAAGGCTGAAGCAGGTGAAAGATGCGGAATAAATTTAGCCAGTGTAAAAACTAGTAGTATAAATAGGGGAGATGTCATATCCCTAGAAAATTTAATGGAACCATCTCTCATGATAGATTGCAAATTACATTATTTAAAGAGTGCACCAAAACCTTTGAAGAATAGACAAAGGGTAAGGATTTACCATGGTACCAGTGAAATCATATGTAGGGTAGTGATACTTGATAAGAAGGAAGTAAATCCAGGAGAAGATTCTTACGTTCAATTTAGATTGGAAAAGCAGCTTACTTCCCAGAGAAAAGATAGATTTGTAATAAGAAGCTATTCTCCTATGAGTACAATAGGGGGAGGAATTATAATAGAACCTTCTGCTAAGAAAGCTAAAAGATTTAATGAAGAATATATAGAAGAGTTAAGAATAAAAGAAAAAGGGAATACACAAAATATACTAGAAGGTGTCATTAAAAATTTAAGCGAAAATTATCCTAAAGAAGAGGATATATTAAAAGCTTTGGGTAAAAATGAAGCTAGTATAAAGGATCAGTTAAAAAGGCTAGTAGATAATGGAACAATAGTAATATTAAATGGAGGAGAAAAGACTGTATATCTTCATAAAGATTTTTTGAATGAAAAAATTAGTGTATTAGAGGATATATTAGAAAAGTTTCATGAAGATAATCCTTTAAAAATAGGAATATCAAAAGAGGAAATTAAAAATAAAGTATTTGGGAAAAAAATTAAGCAAAAAATATATGATTGTATAATGGAGTTTTTAGAGGATAAAAATGTTATAAAGACTTACAAAAATTTTGTATCCCTAATAGATTTTCAACCTAAATATAATGATATGCAGAATGCTATTAGGAAAAATATACTGAGTGAGTTTAAAAAGCAAAAGTTTATTCCACCAAAGTACTCAGATTTAGAGAGTATGTGCAAGGATAAAAAATCATTTAAAATGGTATTTGAATCTTTAGTTGATAGGGAAGACATAGTTAAAATTTCTGAGAATTTCTGGCTTCTCTCTGAGTACTATCAAAAAGCTAAAGATATTGTAATAAATTTTATAAAGGAGCATGGAAGCATATCAATTGCTGAATTTAGAGATGAATTGCAAACCAACAGAAAGTATGCTTTGGCACTTATGGAGCATTTTGATACTATAAAGTTTACCAAGAGAATGGAAGATAAAAGAATCCTTTATTAACCACATAGGAATTCGTTGACATTGGGTTTTGGTTTACTTATAATAGTACTTGGTGATTTGAAATGGGAGTAGATAGGTGCTGGTGTGCCTGCCAGTCTTCAAAACTGTGTTGTCGTGCTAATACCACGATGGGTGGGTTCGATTCCCACATATTCCCGCCAAATATGGTAAAATTAGCGATCTATGGTAAGTTTAAAAACTATATAAGGTTGATTATATATTAAAAGAGGATTTACTTGACTATATTATATATTTAAAAGATATTACTTAACTTATATTACATAATTACATATTTAAAAGAGATTTCTATAAATAGTTATATTTGTAGGAATCTCTTTTTTTTATATAATAAACTGTTATGCTATTTTAAAATTTGAAAAAAGGAAAAGAGTGTAGATATATCAATGGCTAAAAGGAAAATTAATTTAAAGCACATTACAAATTTAAAAAAACAAGTAGAACAACTGACAATATAACTATATATGAACTTAAAATAATAAATTATCAAAGAATACAACAAGAAACTGATATAGTTTTATAAAACATTACAAAATTATAAAAGTATATTTAAAATAAGTGTTGAATAATGATATATTAATAATTA
>DAISLB010000004.1:0-80585 GCA_036820645.1 Clostridium sp. | reverse complement strand
TGATGCAATTCATGATACAGTACATGAAATGTGTAAAGATGAAGCAAGACATGGAGCTGCTTTTAAGGGATTATTGAATAGATACTTTAAATAAAAATATGAGTTAAAAGGACTGGCACACTAATTAATTAGTGCAACAGCCCTTTTTTAATATCTTAAGCTAAATACATAAAATAAGATATAGCATCTTTTGTTGGAGTTTCAAAGTCTATATTTCTCTTATGGTAGGCATTATTTCCATATTCGTAACCTTGATTATCACAAATATAAGCATAATCAAAACTTTTTGGATCTGCCCATTTCATAAATGTATATGTGTGGGTAGGACCACTTCCATAAGAAGTAGTAAAACATATGTCTCCTGGCAAAAGCTGAGATAAGTCTGTAGAAACTTGCCATCCTCTGCTTTGAAGCTGGTCTGTAAGTTGAACAGTATTGCATACTGCCTCTGGCAAATCAGTAAGTCCTGCACTCCTCAAAGCTTCGCTTGCATAAAACACACAGTTATTACTTGTGATTCCACCGTGAAGTTCAATAGCTCTTTCCAGTACAGATTGTCTATTATCATAATTCATAAGATAATTATAAAGGTTTGTCCCAATTTGAGATTGAACTCTACTGTCATTTGTAATGGATGATACAGGTTCAAAGGCCTTTATAGTTAAATTTAATGTTACTGATTTATCGTATCCATCGACTGTACCTTTATAAGCATAGACACCAGGTATACTTGTCATATCCACGGACTTGTCCCAAGATACATCTACAGAAGTAGTAGTGCCATTTGACATTTTGGCAGTTACTGTTGTAGGTAAAGTGTATTCATCTTCCTGATTTATAGTTACATTTATGTCATCTATGGAAGTTATAATTGGTGCTGTTTTAAATTCTACTACTGTAGGATTTTTAAGCTTTTTATTGTATCTGGATACTATATTTCCACTTATAGTTAAAGTATAATCTGTTTCTGGATTATAGACATTCGTGGGTGATACAATAACTGACATTCCATAATCTGTTGAAGAGAAAGTTAAAGGAATTTCAGTATTATTATTATCAACTAGTTTAATTTTACCACTTAATGAGTTTACATCTACTGGTTGATTAAAGCTTATTTTCCACTTTTTGCTTACAGGAATACTAACTTTTACAATGGTATCGTAATTGCTACTTTGGTCCACATTTGAATTAGCTTTTTCTGCAGTACTTTTTTCTGCAGTACTTTTTTCAGTGATGTTTTTATCATAGCTGCTATTAGTGTTACCATCAATAGTTTTTGAATTAGAATTGTCTTTATTAGTGTCTAAACTGGCTGAAGTATCTAAACTAGCTGAAGCGGTAACAGTTGGTACGGCAGAAGACTTGTCCATATTATTTTGAGCTAATGCAACTGTGTAGTGAGAGCATTGAGCAATTGCATAGATTCCGCAAAATAATACAAAGTTTCTTATAAGTTTCTTCACTTTTTAATCGCTTCTTTCTGTTTTTGTTTTGATTTAATTTATGTAAAAAATACACCTCATCTATTAAGTTCAAATTTATCTACTTACTATTTAATCCATTTTTTAACCGCACTTTGTGAAGGTGATTTGCGAAAAATCATAGACTTTAGCTTTCCGATTTTTTCAAGGCGAGGTAAGGAATGGCTGTGTCTCTAGATAAGTTTAATAGACTTAGGTATATTTGCTTATAATTTTTCATGTAAAAGGGCAAAACTATAATAACAAATAAGAGTATAGCATAATATTAATATATAGTCTATATAACGTATAATATATAATATTCTGAAGGCATATGGACAATTAAATTTAAAAGAGGAGAATTTTTTTTGAAAGAAAGAGTATTTAATAAATTAAAGGAATTTATTTTTAGATTTATACAAGACGATGTATTGGCACTGGCTTCACAACTTGCATATAGTTTATTATTTTCTATTTTTCCTTTTTTAGTATTTCTTATAACTCTTATAGGATATAGTAATTTAAGTAGTAATGATATATTGCTAATTTTAAGAAATGTATTGCCTAAAAATGCACTGGAATTAATAGAAAGTACAGTGATTAAAACTGCTAATAGCAAAAATATTGAACTTTTATGTTTAAGTTTGATTCTTACACTATGGGCACTATCAGGAGGATTTCATGCTGTTATAAAAGGATTGAACAAAGCGTATAATCAAAGAGAGACTAGATCCATATTTAAGATATATATTATATCTATACTATGCACTCTAGGGGTAACGTTAATAATTTTATTTACTTTATTGTTTTTAGTATTTGGGCAAATGATTGGAAGCTTTTTAGCTTTTAAGTTAGGATTTTCTAGACAATTTAGATTTTTATGGGATATATTACGATATATGACAATATTTTTTGGAACTGTACTTATATTTGCGGCAGTCTATATTTCTACTCCAAATGTAAAACTCACATGGAGAAAGGTATTACCTGGTGCAGTCTTTTCCACTATAGGTATTGTAATAGCTTCTATAGGTTTTGCTTTTTATGTAAATAATTTTGGAAATTATTCTAAAATCTATGGAAGTATAGGAGCCGTAATAGTACTTTTAACCTGGCTTTTTATTTTATCTACAATAACTATTTTAGGAGGAGAGTTTAACTCAGTAGTATTTAAAAAACAAAAAAATAGTTTTTAAATATGTTTTCAATTTCAATACACTTATCGTTATATTTCTAAACTTTGTTTAGAGGTCTATATAAATTTTCCACATATGGATAAAAATTTTTATAAAAAATTAAAAATATATTGACAAAAATTTAGGTAGTTGTATAATATAAATATAAATCATAGTAAAACACTCAAGAATACTTTGAAAAAGAAAAGTAGCTTAAATTAAGTTTTGCAGAGAGGAAACAGTTGGTGAAAGTTTCTAAATTAAGTTTAAGTGAAGTGCCCTTTGGAGTTATGTGGTCGAATTAATAGTAGATTACATCGGGTTCACCCGTTATAGTGATAGAACATAGCGCTGTGTTCGATTGAGAGTTGGATTTTTTGAAAATCTAATTAGAGTGGAACCACGGAGTATAAACTTCGTCTCTATATAACATATAGAGACGGGGTTTTTTTTGATTTCAAAGTAAGTTGTATGCGTAGGACATTAATTTTTATATAAAATTTTGGGAGGTATTAAAATGATATTTAATAATGCTATAGATATGATAGGCAACACACCTTTGTTTAAACTTGATAATTTTAAAAATGAGGATGCAGCAGATATATATGTTAAACTTGAAAAATTCAATCCCGGTGGAAGTATTAAAGACAGAGCTGCCCTTGGTATGGTTGAGAGAGCTGAGAGAGAAGGACTTCTAAAAAAAGGTGACACAATAGTGGAGCCAACTAGCGGTAATATGGGCATAGCTCTTGCAATGATAGGAAAATTAAAAGGATATAAAGTTACAATTGTAATGCCAGAAACTATGAGTGTAGAGAGAAGGAATATGATAAAGGCTTATGGGGCAGAATTAGTTTTGACAGATGGAGCTAAGGGCATGAAGGGAGCTATAGAGAAATCCTACGAAATTGGTAAAGATAAAGAGGGTTACTATATACCACAACAATTTATAAATACTGCTAATCCTAAAAAGCATTATGAAACTACAGCAGAGGAAATTTTAAAAGATTTAAAAGATGTAGATGCCTTCGTAGCTGGTGTTGGCACTGGAGGAACAACAATAGGAGTAGGAGAAAATTTAAAAAAGCACAATAAAGATGTAAAGGTAGTTGCAGTAGAACCAGCAGGTTCACCAGTCCTATCAGGAGGTCAAACTGGAGCACATAAAATACAAGGTATAGGAGCAGGATTTGTACCTGATATTTATAAATCAGAAATTGTAGATGAGATTATAACTATAACAGATGAAGAAGCTTTTAAATATGCTAGACTTATGGGAAAAGAAGAAGGAATACTAGTTGGCATATCTTCAGGAGCTAATATAGCTGCAGCAATTCAGGTTGCAAAAAAGCTTGGAAAAGGTAAAAAAGTAGTAACTGTAGCACCAGATGGAGGAGAGAAATATTTATCCATGGGATTATATGATTAATATATAATTTAATCAATTCACAGTTCACAATTTTGGTAGATTTTTTTCCGCGAGTGTTATGAAAAATCTAAAAACTAAGTAGTATGAACGTTAAATTTTTAGATTTTCTGTGATAACAGAAAATCATTCTTAATTGTGCATCGTGAATTGATTACTTAGTATTATTTTTATATTAAGTGAAAATTTCGTATGTGCGAAAGTTGAGTATATAATTTAGAAGTTTATTAGAAGCTGAACAATAAATTTGAAAGGAGAAAACAATGAGAAAACCATTTAAGCTATTAGCTTATGATATTAAAAATGCTATGAAAAATGATCCAGCAGCTAGAAATCCGTTAGAGGTTTTTATATTATATCCCTTTATTCATGCTTTGATACAGTATAGAATAGCACATTTTTTTTATAAGAAGAAATGTTTCTTTATTGCTAGGTTAATATCACAAATTGCTAGGGGTTTAACTGGAATAGAAATACACCCGGGGGCTAAAATAGGAAAGGGATTATTTATAGATCATGGTATGGGTGTTGTTATAGGTGAAACTGCAGAAGTGGGAGACAATGTAACACTTTATCATGGAGTAACTTTAGGAGGTACAGGAAAGGATACGGGAAAAAGACATCCTACAGTAGGAAATAATGTATTTATAGGAAGTGGAGCAAAACTTTTAGGGCCAATAGTTGTAGGTGATAATGTAAAAGTGGGTGCAAATTCAGTAGTTTTAAAAGATGTACCAGCAAATTGTACTGTAGTAGGTATACCAGCTAAAGTAGTTAAGGCTGAAAGTAATACTGTTATAGAAATAAAAGACTATGCAGGAAGAAGAAAAAAGATATATAATGAGATGATAATATAATTTCTATATAAGCAGGTGGAATGTTTGAACTATAAGGAAGAGATACTAAGTTACTGTAATAAGATTGGCTTGGATACTGTAGGATTTACAAAATGCAGAATATTCACCGAATTAAAAGATTGTTTTAAATATAGAAGAGAAAATTTGCTTGAAAATGAATTTGAAGAAAAGAATATTGAAAATAGAGTTAATCCATATGTATATATGGATGGGGGAAAGACAATAATATCAATTGCCTTTCCCTATTTATTTGAGAAACAAGATGAAGAAAATATAAGGTTTTCTCTGTATACTAGAGGAAAGGACTACCATGTAGTGGTAGGTTATTATTTACAAAAAGTGTGCAGCTTTATAGAAAATTTAGGGGGAAAGGCTGTATACTTTGTAGATAGCAATTCTTTGCCTGAAAGATATATAGCTTTTCAGTGTGGAATAGGGTTTATAGGGAAAAATAATATGATTATTACAGATAAATATGGATCTTATGTTTTTTTAGGAGAAATAATAACGGATATAAAAGTAGAATCTGATATTCCACTAGAAACTAAGTGTGGCAATTGTAATTTATGTGAAATATCGTGTCCTACAGGTGCTTTACGTAAAGATAAAAATTCTAATGTATGTATGTCATATATAACTCAAAAAAAACATATAGATAATAAATATTTTTTGCAATTTCAAGGAAGGTTATTTGGATGCGACACTTGCCAAAAAGTATGCCCATATAATGGTGATGTTGCTTTTTCTAATATACATGCTTTTAAGCCTTTTGATTTTATGAGTAGAGTTGATTTAAATGAAATTGTAAATATGAATAAAAAAATATTTACAGAAAAATATAAAAACACATCCTGTGGATGGAGAGGTAAAAATATTATTCAGAGAAATGCAATTATAAATATGCTTACATTAAATAAAAGTATTAATTTGGAAGATAAAAACATAAGATCTCCCTATGTAAGAGATTATTATCATAGACTTTTACAGTTTTTAAAATTATAATTTATATGAGAGCGGTACATTTAAAAAAGTATACCATATAAAGGAAAGGTGGATTTATTTATGATTTCTCCATGGATGGTCAAATTAATAGGATGTCTCCCTAAAGGACTTGTAGTTTATATTTCAAAAAAGATATTAGATGGTTACTTAAATAGATGTGCGGATATAAAAGTAAAAGGCATTGAAAATTTAAATGAAATTGAAAGACCTATAATATTTATCTGCAATCATTTAAGCAATTCTGATGCACTTGTGTTAGATAGAGTACTTAAATTAGAAAACCTGACTTTTATAGCAGGTAAAAAATTAAACCAAAATTCTCTAACTCAGCTTGGTATGTGTATTACAAAAACTATTGATATAAAACCAAATAGTGCAGACAAGGATGCTATATCTAAAGTTGTAAAAACTGTAAGAAGTGGCAGCAACATACTTATGTTTCCTGAGGGAACGAGAAGCAGAACAGCAACTTTAGCAAAAGGAAAAAGAGGGGTAGTTTTAATACAGAAGTTAACCAAGGCTGCAATTCTTCCTATCGGTATCTCTGGTACTGAAAAACTTTTACCTATAAGTGACAAGGATATGGCTCTAGAAAGTTTTCATAATGCAGAGGTAAATGTAAACATAGGAAAGCAGATAGATATACCACCCCAAAATAAAGGTGAGAACAAACACGTATATGAAGACAGAATATCTGATCTATTTATGGAAAAAATAGCAGAACTTTTGCCTGAACAATATAGAGGAGTATACAAGTCTTAATGAAGGTGATAAAAGTTGGATAAACAAAATATAGATAATATATTGAAAGTACTGAGAGAAACCTATCCAGAAGCCAAGTGTGCATTGAATTTTGGATCTCCTTATGAATTGCTAGTGTCCACTATACTTTCAGCTCAATGCACCGATGTAAGAGTGAATAAAGTTACATCAGAATTGTACAAAAAATATAATACTCCTGAAAAAATGATCTCTTTAACAGAGGAAGAATTAGGAGAAAAGATAAAAAGCTGCGGTTTTTTTAGAAATAAAAGCAGGAATATACTTTTAACTAGCAGAGAACTTGTTGAAAAGTATGGTGGAGAGGTCCCACATACTATGGAACAATTACTACAACTTCCAGGGGTAGGTAGAAAAACTGCAGATGTAGTTTTGTCCAATGCTTTTGGAGTTCCAGCAATTGCAGTGGATACTCATGTATTTAGAGTTGCTAATAGGCTTGGAATTGCTGATGGAAGTACCCCTCACAAGGTAGAAATGGAACTTATGGAAAATATACCCAAGAATATGTGGAGTGATTCACATCATTATTTAATATGGCACGGCAGACGTATATGTAAGTCAAGAAAACCTGATTGTGAACACTGCCCTTTAGCACTTTACTGTAAATATTTCAATCATTCCGATGAAACTAAGCGTTGAAGTTTAGAATTTACTTAGAATTTCTACATATAGATCATAAAGTTTAAAGTTAAATCTATAATTACTTAAAATTGCTTATTATAAATCTCGGTTAGATTTATAACTTTAGCATTTAAATCAAGCTAGCAATTTGGATAAGTTTAATTGTAGAGTTAACTATCTATAGTGATTCTAACTAAAAAATCAACTTATATGAAGGCATATTTTTACAATAATGAAGCTCTTTTAAATATTTTGTATATAACGCTTAGAAAAAAATTTTTGAAAAATCTAGAACTTTTGAATTGTTTGAGGCACGAGTTTTCAAAAGTTCTTAGTATTTTTCAAAATTTTTTGTTTAGCCTTATCAAAATATTTAACGAGCTGAAGGTTGTAAAAAATATCCGGAATATAAGTTGATTTTTCGTTTATAAACTCTACAAATTTATAATGTGTCTTCTTACAAGATCAAGGGCGGTCATAGTTGCCCTTTGTCTTACCACATCTCTGCTGCCAGAATACTGGCACTTCTTAACATAGGTTTTGCCATTTTTATAAAGGCCTATATATACAAGACCTACAGGCTTTTCGAAAGTACCGCCGCTAGGTCCTGCAACTCCTGTAGTAGCTATACCTATATCAGTATTTGCTGTTTTTGCTATACCTTCTGCCATTTCTTTTGCAGTTTCATAACTAACAGCACTAAATTTGTCCAGAGTATCCTTTTTTACTCCTAGTCTTTTCATTTTAGCCTCATTACTATAAGTGATGACACCTTCTTTAAATACAGCAGATATGCCAGGATAATTTACAAGCTTTGCCGCTATTAAACCACCAGTACATGATTCTGCAGAAGATATAGTTAACCCTTTGTCTATCAATAATCTTCCTAAGACATCTTCCATAGTGTCATCATCTTCACCATATATATTTATGCCAAGTTTTTCTCTAATTTTAGATTCTACAGGTTTTATAAGTTCTACAGCTTCTTCTTCCGTATTTGCCCGCGCAGTAATTCTAAGTATTGTATCATTTTGCTTTGCATAAGGAGCTACAGTGGGATTTACACTATTATTTATAAGATCTGATACGCTTTCTGCCATAGAACTTTCTCCAATACCACAAATTCTCAGTGTTTTAGACTTTATTACTCCATTACTGTATTTTTTTAAAAATGGTATTACATAATTTTGAAACATAGGCTTTGCCTCTCTTGGAGGACCTGGAAGTATTATTAAGATTTTTCCGTTTTGTTTCATACAACATCCAGGAGCTGTACCATGTGGATTAGGAAATATAGAAGCATCTTCGGGAAAGTAAGCTTGCTTTATATTATTACCCTCTAAATTTGATTTTCCCATTTTCTTAAAATAAGATTCTAATTGGCTAAGTGAATTTTTGTCTAAAATCATTTCCTTGTTAAAGTATTTAGCACCAGTTTCTTTAGTTAGATCGTCTTGTGTAGGTCCAAGTCCTCCAGTTGTAATTATAATGTCAGTTCTTTCAAAAGAGTTCTTAAATTCATCTAAAAGTCTTTGGGGATTATCTCCCACAACAGATTGGTGATACACTTCTATACCAAGATCAGCTAATCCCTTAGAAATAAATTGTGCATTTGTATTTACTATATCCCCAAGTAAAATCTCTGTACTAACGCATAATATCTCAGCTTTCATTTATGTATTACCTCCATATTTAATTATATTTGTGAAATAGGCATACTTTTATGATATCATAAAATTTATGCTTATCTATTAAAAATTAATAATAATTAACATAGATAGTTTATATATAAAAACCTAGTACTCTATAGTATATAACTATGTAAAAGTAAAGAGGTGATACTAATGAGTAGAAAAAGAAGAACTAGGAAGTCAAAGGGAATTAGGCAAAAGATTATAAAATAGATAAAAATTCAGATCAGGATTTCACAAAAGGAAATGGTGTTTTTAAAACATAGTATATCTATTGATAAACTCCGTCAATGGAGTTTTATTAATAGTTTGGATTTTATTAGATTTTGTTGTAATATATAGTATAAAGGGAAATAAAGGGGGAGATAATATATGACTTTTTTAAAAAAGATGGGAGTACGGGCGAAACTAATTTCATGTTTCCTTATTGTAGCTATATTAATTGTTATTGTTGGAATTATAGGTATACATTCATTGAGAATTGTAGGTTCCAATTCTGAAAAAATGTATAGCAATAGTCTTGAGAGCGTGTACATGCTTACAGATATGAAACAAAATTTGACGCAGGCTGAATCTGATGTACTGCAATTGGTATATGTAAGTGATAATCTTAAAAAGTCTGACTTAGAAAAAGATATTCAACAAAATAAGAATAAAGATGATAAATATATCTTGAATTATGAAAAGTTACCCATGAATCTTGAAGAAAAACAGATATGGACTACATTTAAAAGTCAAGTTAATCAATATAGGACTTTGAGAGAAAATGTTGTTAAATCTGTAAATACATCAAGTAATGATGAGGCAGTAAGACAGTATGAAAAATTAATAGGGTGCAGTACAGAAATGCTTAAAAACCTTGAAAAACTTATAAGTATGAATAATGATAGTGCTAAAACATCTAATGTAGATAATCATTTAATATATATAACTTCATATAGGTCTATGATAATATTAATGATAATAGGGGTACTAATTGCAATAGGTCTTGGATTACTTATATCAAGAGATGTAAGCAAACCACTAATGGAGACACTAGATTTTGCACAAAATTTATCAAAATTTGATTTAACCCATGAGTATCCAGTTACTAGAAAAGATGAATTTGGTAAGACGAGTGAAGCACTTATAAAGGCACAGAAGAATATCAAAGAGCTTATAAAGGTAATAATGGATAATTCACAGGATATAAGTGCATCTAGTGAAGAGCTTTCCTCTACATCAGAAGAATTGTCATCCAAAGTTCAACAAATAGACAATGCAGTAACAAATATAACGTCTCAAATTGAAGATGCAAGTGCATCATCAGAACAAATATCTGCATCTATACAAGAAGTAGATTCAAGTATCAATGAGTTATCTGGCAAAGCAATAGAGGGAAGCAATAATGCAAACAATGCAAAACAAAAGTCCATCAAAGGCAAGAAAGATGGAAAAGAGATTATGAACGAGGTACAAAATTTGTATAAAGAAAAGAAAAACAATATGCTGCAGGCAATTGAAGATGGAAAGGTTGTTAAGAATATAAGGGTTATGGCAGATACTATTTCGGGTATTGCAGAACAGACAAATTTGCTGGCACTAAATGCATCCATAGAGGCAGCTAGGGCAGGAGAACAGGGAAAAGGCTTTTCAGTAGTTGCACACGAGGTAGGAAAACTTGCAGAGGAATCCAAAAATGCTGTATCAGGTATACAGGATACTATTTTAAAGGTTCAGGATGCATCTAAAAAGTTATCTCAAAATGGTACTGATTTATTAAAATTTATAAATGAAGAGATATATGGGAAAATTGAACAACTTAGAGGGATAATAGATTACTATAGTGAGGATTCAGATTTTGTAAGTAAGATGTCGGAAGAAATAGCATCTATGTCTGAAGAACTTACTGCCACAGTTGCTCAAGTAAGCGATGCAATTCAAAATGTAGCATCAACTTCACAGAAATCAAGTGAAAATGCGCAAAATATAAAAATTGGTGTTAGTGAAACAACCAAAGCAATAAATCAGATAGCTTTAGCCGCACAAAGTCAGGCTGAATTTTCACAAAAGCTCAGCGGAATGGTACAAAAATTTAAGATTTAAATCATATGGTAAAAGACATTGCAGGCAATTATTTTGGAATTGCTAAAAAAGCTATACTAGCATCATTGACAAACTGTTATGAAAGATATATACTTATAGCCAAAAGTGGGAATGGAGATAAATGAAATTGCCATTTTGTTATGGCGCAAAGTTATTCCTTTGCATAAAAATCACAGGAACACGGCATTAATGTATTTTAAAGTATATTAATGCTGTTTTTTAATCGGTTTTTTAATTCAAAATATATAGTACAATAAAGAGGGGGTATAAATAAAATTTAAAAAGGTTTTAATTAATATATTTAAGTGATATTTTAAGAAAGGATGTTTGTAATTGTGGGTTACGTATTTATTATTTTAGCTGCTGTAATTTTTAGTACTATGGAAATCGCAGGTAAGCTAGCTGTGGGGCTAAATCCACTGCAATTAAATTTCCTTAGATTTTTAATAGGAGGATTGATTTTATTTCCACCAACTATTAAAGCTGTGAGAAATAAAAAAATGAAGTTTAAAAGAGATGATTTATATTATTTCCTAGGTACAGGATTTTTATGTGTTGTACTCAGCATGTCTCTGTTTCAATTGGCAATTACATTTACAAAGGCATCTACAGTTGCCGTAATTTTTAGTACAAACCCTGTATTTACGGTAATGTTTGCATATTTGTTCTTAAAAGAAGATTTAAATAGTGGTACTATTATATCAATTGTACTTAGTCTAATTGGTATAGTGTGTATATTAAATCCTTTTGGTACAATTAGTGATGTAAAAGGTATAGTATTATCTATTTTAGCAGCTGTTACTTTTTCACTTTATAGTGTAGTTGGAAAGTTGAGATCTGAAAAGTATGGAAGTATTACTTTAAACTGCATTAGTTTTTTAGTTGGAGATGTTATTATGCTCCTGATTATATTATTATCAAATCTTCCAGTAGTTAGCAGCATAATAAATCCTAAGGGTGGTTTAAGTTTTATATACCATATACCAATTATTTATGGAATAAGTGCTGCAAATATAATTCCAGTAATATTTTTAGGAATTGTAGTAACAGGATTGGGATATATGTTTTATTTTATGGCTATGGACGAGACTTCAGCAACCACAGCATCTATAGTTTTCTTTATTAAACCAGCACTTGCACCTATTTTTGCATTACTTGTCTTAGGTGAAAAAATTCCTATTAACACCGTCATAGGAATATGTTTTATACTGATTGGATCTTATTTTTCCTTTACAGCTAAGAGTAAGGCTGGAGTTGGAGAAGCAGAAAGTTAAATAAGAATACACTAAATATATTACGAGGGGGATGTAATATGAAATGGTTTAATAATTTAAAAATTAAGCAAAAACAGGTTATGGGTTTTTTTATAGTAATTTTATTTGTGGTAATAATAGGAATAATAGGTACACTAAATATGTATAAAATAAATAAAGGTTCAAGTAGCATGTACAGTGTGAATCTGCAAAATGTTAGAAACCTCGATAAGGTTGATGCCAATATAATGCACCATCGTCTAGAACTAATGAATCTTGTAGAAAGCAGGGATAAGAATAAAGTTGAAGATACTGTGCGGACTATAACGCCTTATCAAAATGAAGATAATAATATACTTAACAAATATAAGAACTCTGATTTAACTTTACAGGAAAAAAATTTGCTATCTAAACTAGAAGGTCAGTTAACTGATTGGAGAAACATATGTGATAAAATTGTAGACCTCATGCGTCAGGGAAAATATGATGAAGCAGCAAATTTAAATAAAGAAGCTATTACGTATAGAAGTAAAGTGACATCTACTATCGAGCAGTTAACTGAAATTACAGTAAAGGAAGCTAGTAATAAGAACACTGGAAATATAGATACATATAATAGATCATTGTATATGATAATGATACTTACTCTAATTAGTATAGCTGTAGCTGCTTTTCTAGGAAATAAGGTTGTTTCATCAATTTCAAGGGAAGTAAATAATATTTTAACATTTACACATGCTATAAGCCAGGGTGATTTAAGTAAATCCCTTCAGATATTAAGTAAAGATGAGATGGGAACTATAGCTAGAGAACTGGATAAGGCCAGAGAAAACATTAAGAGTTTGATAATTGAGATAACACAAAGTACTGAAAATATAGGTGCCTCTAGTGAAGAACTGTCTGCTACTACGGAAGAAATTTCTTCTATGATGACAGCTGTAAATGAATCTACTTCGCAAATAGCAGGAGGATCTGAGGGCTTAAGTAGAATTACAGAAAAAATAAGTGGCTCCTGTGAAGAAATGGAACAAAGCACAAATGAACTTGCAAAAAAGGCAGATAAAACTGCAAAATCTTCAACAGAGATAAAAAAACGTGCTGTGGACATAAAGGAAAAGGCAGCTCAAAGTATAGAAGAAGGTAATGAAATATATAATAAAAGAAGAGATGATATTATAAAGGCCATTGAAAAGGGCAAAGTGGTTTCAGAAGTGAAAATTATGGCAGCTTCTATTGGTGATATAGCAGAGCAGACAAATCTCCTAGCGTTAAATGCAGCTATTGAAGCTGCAAGTGCAGGTGAGCATGGCAAGGGATTTGCAGTAGTTGCAGATGAAGTTAGAAAACTGGCAGAAGAATCTTCAGAAGCAGTTGGAAATATAAATAAAATGGTACTTGCAGTGGAAGATGCTTTTTATAGCTTGTCTGATAGCGGCAGAGGAATTTTAGATTATATGGCGAATAATGTTAAACCAAATTATCAATTTCTAATGGATACAGGGCTGCAGTATGAAAAGGATGCAGAATTTACGAATAATATGTCAGAGGAAATTGCCAAAGCTTCAAAACAGATTAGTGGGATAGTGTCTCAGGTAAATGATGATATTCAAAGTACAGCAGCCACTGCTGAAGAGTCTGCTGCTGGGTCTGAGGAAATTTCAAGCAGTGTAAATGAGGTTACCAAGGCTATTGAAGATATAACCGCTTCTTCTCAAAGTCAGGCAGAACTAGCACAAAAACTTACAGATATAGTAAATAAATTTAAAGTATGATATGTGACATATTAAAGACAGAGGAAAATATAACTGGAATAAAGGTGTCCATTGTAGATCAGGAGATTGATCAGCTCACAAAATTAATTATTAACAAAAATAAGTCATAAAAATAGATTCATGAAAGTAAAGTGTTCATGAATCTATTTTTTTAATTTATTTTAAATGCACCTACCATTTCTTGAAGGTTGTCAGATGAGTATTCTAAAGTATCACTTATTTCTTTTAGCCTTGTTGTTTTACTTAGTATTTCTTCAAGTAAATTCAGGGATTCTTCAGTGCTACTAGTACCTTTAACGGTTCTTCTATTTATTTCATCTGCAGCTTGATTTATATTTACAACCATGTTGTCTACATCTTCGCTTTCTTTATTAGTTATTTGGAATATAGTATCCATTTTCTTATTTATATCTTCTATATTTTCTATAATATATTTAAAAGCACTTATACTATCTTTTATACTGCTTGTGGAACCTTCAACTTTAGATCCAATTTCATTAACTTCATGGAAGGTATTTTTGATTTCGTTTTGGATATTGGTAACTAAGGTACCTATGGATTTTGTTGCATCATCTGTTTCAATAGCTAATTTTGATATTTCTTCAGCTACTACTCCAAATCCTTTCCCTGACTCACCAGCTCTTGCTGCCTCTATGGTGGCATTTAATGCTAGAAGTTGAGTCTGATTACTTATACTGTTTATTGTAGTAACTGCAGTGGTTATAGCATTTGAATGATCTCGAAGTACTGTTATCCTAGTAAGGGTTGTCTTCATAGTCTTTTCTAGATCATTTATAGAGTTAACTATACTTTTAAAATAATCATTGGCTTTTACTGCACGGTCACTAGTATTTACAATTTTGTCTGTAACTTCGTTTATGAGGGTATCCATTTCCTGTATTGATGCAGACAGATTGTTAAAGTGTTCTTTAGTACCTTGAAACAGATTATTTTGTTTTTTGGAAACGTCTAGCAGTCCATTAACGGTTTTAGCTACTGTATTCATATTATCTTTTACTACATTAGTTAAATTAGAAACTACTTCAACAGAGTCTTTTGATGTCTTGGAAGAAATACCAACTCTTTTTATCATAGACATTTCATTATTTATAAATTTGTCGAACCATCTTGAAAGTTCACCTATCTCATCGTAAGAAAGTTTGTCTACTCTTTTTGTTAAATCTCCTTCACCTTCAGCTATCATGTGAAGTATATCCACAGTTCTGTTTAATGGTTTTACCACTAATTTTTGTGATACTGCATAACTTACTATAGTAAGTATACACCATGCTAATATGGAGGATATTATTCCAGCATCGGGTTTTAAAGAATAAATTGCACTATTTATAGCTATAACCAAAGCTGAAGCAATTGATATTATAATAGGGATTTTTAGATTTATACTTTTAAAGTTATATATTTCAGATATATCCCCTTCACACATCATGCCCCAGGTTTCATTACTGTAGGGAGGGGTTATAAGGGTACCTTTACCACCTACAAGTATATGTCTGTAGTCAGGATAGCCTGGCCAGGTATCTAGGTTTTCACCATTTTTAATGGTATTTTTAACCCCCGGATGTAAATCTCCTGTTTCGGGATCCGTAAATCTTATTTCAAATTCTGTGTGTTTTTTAATTTTAACAATACTTCCCTTAGAAGTCCTTACGCCATCTTTAAGATTTTCTCCTTTAGTAAAAGTATTATCTTCAAATCTACTTCTGGATATAGCAGTTCCAGGCAATATATTTCTATCTGTTTTTACCATAAATAAATAATTGTCACCGGAATCCTTATATATATGGGTATCTTCATCCTGAATTACATTGCTCATATCGTCATTGAGTATTCGTCCTAAAAGTATTCTTTTGTCACCGGAACAATTCACATAGGGTGTAGAAAAAAGTAAGGTTACTTCATCCACAAATTTCTTTTTGGATAAATCTACATCTAAAGTATGTTCGTCCTCATAAGGACCGTACATGAGTTTTTGATTTTTTATGCCGCTTTTATAATTAGGAAAAGCACTCATATCAATACCTATATGTTTTTTACAAGTAGAACTTAATATTTTTCCACTTTCATCTAATATGAATAGTTCACAAAAATCCTCATATTGCTTTAATTTTTTATCCAGTTCATGTAGTAAAGTACTGTCATTTTCATCAAAGTTTTTTATGATATTTTCTGTATTCTCAAGCTGCATCCATTTATCCCTAAACCAATTGTCTAGTGCTTTTTTTCTTCCTTTTGATATACCTTCAAATACCTGTCTAGATTGATTCCTGATTTTTTTGTTTAATGAATACATTAATTTTAATTTTATCATAAACTGCCCCTCTTTTATCCAATAATATAATTTGAATTTTTAATAGTTAATCACATATTTTAAATACTTTTAATTATTATTGTACAATATATTTTATAAAATTTTAATAGTTCTTCTAAAATAAATAATTTTGATTTATGATATTTCTTAATAATATGTAGTATATTTCTTAACTATATATATAATACTGAAATATATAAGAATAAATTCTTATATATATATTAGTGCATCAAATTTTGCAATTGTTAATAAAAACATACTTGTGATAATAAATTATTAAAAAATTGATATTACTATTGATAATTTGTCTAAAAAATAGTATTATATATATAAGTTTTCTAAAAAACATAATTATTTTTTTAAGGAGGTATTTTTTATGAACGGAATAAATGGAGCAGATACAGTTTTCGTACTTATAAGTGCGGCATTAGTAATGATAATGACTCCAGGACTGGCCTTATTTTATTCAGGCATGGTTAGAGGAAAAAACACTTTAAACAGCACCCTTCATAGTTTTTCAGCTTTAGCAGTTATATCTATTCAATGGATACTTATAGGATATACACTGTGTTTTGGTACAGACATTGGCGGAATCATAGGTGGTTTTAATTTTGCAGGTTTAAAAGGAGTTGGATTTGCACCAAATGCAGCTTATGCAGCTACTATTCCACAGCAAGTATATATGCTGTTTCAGCTTATGTTTGCTATAATAACTCCAGCACTTATATCAGGGTCTATTGCAGAAAGAATGAAATTTATACCTTGGGTAGTATTTGTTTTACTTTGGACAACGTTAGTTTATGATCCTATTGCTCACTGGGTATGGGGAACAGGTGGATGGCTTAAAAATCTCGGAGCTTTAGATTTTGCAGGTGGTAATGTAGTTCATATTAGTTCAGGTGTTTCAGGACTTGTAGCAGCACTTATGCTTGGTAGAAGGAAGAATGTAGGCAAACCTAGTAACTTGCCGATGACATGCCTAGGAGCTGCCATACTTTGGTTTGGATGGTATGGATTTAATGCTGGAAGTGCACTTGCTATAAATGATGTAGCAGTAAATGCTTTTATAACTACAAATACTTCTGCGGCATCTGCAGCAATAAGTTGGAGTATTTGTGAACTCCTCTATAGAAAGAAAGTTACTTCTCTTGGAGTTGCCAGTGGAATAGTTGCAGGTCTTGTAGCTATAACTCCAGCTGCAGGTTTTGTAAGTCCTTTAGCTTCAATACTTATTGGATTAGTAGGAGGAGCTATTTGTTATACTTCTGTTACTTTTGTAAAAGCTAAATTTGGATATGATGATGCACTTGATGCTTTTGGATGTCATGGTATAGGAGGAATATGGGGAGGAATTGCTACAGGAATATTTGCATGGAAAGCAATAAACTCTGCAGGTGCAAGTGGACTCATACATGGAAATCCTAAATTGGTTTTAATTCAACTTATAGCTGTTTTGTCAAGTGTTGTATATTCTGCAGTAGTTACATTTATAATAATTAAAGTAATTAAAGCTGTAAGTGACATAAGAGTAACTGATAAAGATGAACAGATTGGACTTGATGTTACAGAGCACGGTGAAGAAGCTTATGGAGGAATGAATATTTAATAATTAACTATTTTATTGTAAGAAAGGGAACTCTAGTTTAAAATTAAGAATTGAGGAAGATAATCAATTTTAATAAAATAGAATAGAATAAAGTTATATTATAAAAGTTAATATGTTTAAAGGAGGTAAAATAATGGGAGACAAACTTAGTAAGATTGATATTATTACTTCTGGCGGAAGATTTGAAGAGCTTAAGAAAGCATTAGGAGATATAGGTGTTTCAGGTATGACTGTTACAAATGTTTTAGGGTGTGGAATGCAAAAAGGGCATAAAGAATATTATCGTGGATTAACTATGGATATTAATTTATTGCCTAAAGTTAAAGTAGAAATAATAGTTTGTGAGATACCTGTAGAGAAAGTTGTTGAAACTGCTAAAAAAGTTCTCCACACTGGAGAAATGGGTGATGGGAAAATATTTGTATACAATGTAGAAAATGTTATACGAATAAGTACTGGTGACGAAGGCAAAGCAGCCCTTCAATATAACGAACATGATAAAAGGTAATGATAAACAGATTTTTCTTGGCATCAGGTGGAGCTTTAACTCCACCTGATGGCTATTAACAGGCTTCTAAGTGCCTTTAGAACTTAGAAGCCTGTTATCCTTTAGGGAAAATCGTTATCCAGGGATGTAGCCGCTTGCCATGTACATTTGAAGAAAAAATGAAATTTAAAAATATATTAATTTTTAGTTAAGATATTGGTGTTATTAGTGGCATTTGACTTTATTTATATTTAATAGTAAAATAACTTAATAATAGTTGGACGCAATGAAAAAATTTCCACTATGTAGGCAATAGGGAATTTTAAATCTAGTAGTGTACCCGGCCAACAGTTAATAATGTTTATTAATTGTTGGTTTTATTTATTTTAAGGTTACTGGGAGGATAAAAGTTATTATGATAAAGATTCTAATTGTTGATGACTCTAACTTTTCTCAAAAGATAATATCTAATTTACTAAAAAGTTTTTTGGATAATGCTGAGTTCTTTTTTGCAAATGATGGAAGAGAAGGCTTTGACAAATACAAAGAGATTAAACCGGATTATGTATTCATAGATTTGTTGATGCCAAATATAAATGGTAAAGAATTGATAAAATTAATAAAAGAATATGATGCTAGTTGTAAAATAATTGTTATTTCTGCAGATGTACAAAAAAACGTAAGAGAAGATGTGGAATCATATAACATAATGTACTTTATAAATAAACCATTTAATCGGGAAAAAGCAAAGTTTATATGCGATAGAATAAGGAATTGTAAAAATGAATAGTAATGCTTTAAGATATGATATACTAAAGGAATTATTTAATATAAGTATTGGTAAGGCTGCAAGTATTCTTTCAGAAATAACAAATAAAAAGATTTTGTTAGATGTTCCTAATATAAAAATATTAAACTTTCAAGATGAAAAATTTAAAGTAAATGGATATCTACCTGATAAAATGGATGGAACACTAATGGTATCTTCTATTTCTTTTGAAAAAAAATTAAAAGGCAAGGCAAATTTAATTTTTCCTGCTAAAAAAATGAGAACTTTTATAAATCTTTGCTTAAATGAGGAACAAGAAAATAGTGAATATTATGATATGAACTTTACAGACATAGATTTTGATACTGTTAAAGAAATAGGAAATATAATTTTAAACTGTATCTTAGGGGGGATTGGAAATTACTTAAATATTAACTTAACATATACTTTACCTGAAGTTAAGGTATTTGATGTAATAGATTTTAGCAAAGACATTAAAAATGAAGGATATATATATACCTTGATTTTATATATAACTTTTCTCATAGATGATGTGGAAATAGAGGGTGCTATAATAATTGATTTAACATTAAAATCCTTAAATGAATTGATGAAAAAAATTGATGAAGTAAGGGATGAACTTGATGAATAGAATTTTATTTGATGCTCTGGATAATGTTAATGAAGGAGTAGTGGTTTTAAATGAGCAATTTAAAATTTTATTTTGGAACAGTTATATGGAATATATAACTGAAATTGAAAGAAAGTATATTATAGGTAAAAGTATTTATGAAGCACTACCAAATTTTAATAGAAATTATTTTAATGAATCTATAAAATCTTTAATGAATAATAATAATGAATATAAATTGTTTTTTTCAGCAACTATGCATAAGGATCTAGTTAACGATAATGGAAAATTTAATTTAAAGATAAGCAAGTTAGGGAAAGGTAAATATAAATTTTTATTCTTAGAATTCATTAACGTTACAAATGAATTTGAGAGAGTTAATCAATTAAAATTATATATAAACAAATTATCTCTTTTAAATAAAAAATTAAAGGATAAAGAAAAAATTATTAGAAAATTGGCTTATTATGATAAACTAACAGGGTTGGGCAATAGGGTGTTGTTTTATGAAATTGCAGAGAAAATACTTGACAATTGCCATAGAAATAACAGTATGTTAGGGCTAATGTTCATAGATATAGACAATTTTAAAAGTATTAATGATACCTATGGACATACAACTGGTGATAACGTTCTCGTCGAAGTGGCAGATATATTGAAGAAAGCTACGAGAAAAAATGACGTAATTGCTAGATTTGGTGGAGATGAATTTTTAGTATTGCTGCCAGATATAAAGAACTTTAATAATTATAAAATCATACATTCTAGAATTATAAATACTAAAAAAAGGATTATAAATTTGTATGGTAATAAAATAAATATATCTCTTAGCACTGGAGTTAGTTTTTATCCTCAAGATGGGAAAAGTATTGATGAGCTTATAATAAAGGCTGATGAGGCAATGTATATTGCAAAAAACGTAGATGGAAAAGATAATTGTTTTTGCAGCAAATATATTGTGGGGATTTAAACACTCAACTATAAAGTACTCATTTTAAATTCAAATATTAACAATATGATCTAAGGACATAAGTTGATTTTTTGCTTAGAAAGTCTATATAATGATTCTAATGGAAATTTAACATATACGTATAATTTAGGAGGAAAAAATGGATTATACTTTAATTGCCACATCAACTTTTGGACTTGAGTCCGTAGTGGCTAAAGAACTTAAAAACTTAGGATATGATGATTTAAAATTGGAAAATGGTAAAGTCACTTTTCCTGGAGATGAGATGGATATAGTTACCTGCAATTTGTGGCTTAGAACTGCAGACAGAGTGCTTATAAAAATGTCAGAATTTAAAGCTGAAAGTTTCGAAGAACTTTTTCAAGGAACACTTGCTGTAGATTGGGGAAATATGATGCCTCAAAATGCGTTTATGCATGTAACTGGAAAATCTATAAAATCCAAACTACATAGTGTGCCAGATTGCCAGTCAATAGTTAAAAAGGCTGTTATTGAATCTATGAAAAAAAAGTATAACAGAGAGAAGTTTAGTGAAGATGGAGTAGAATATAAAATAGAAGTGGCAATTTTAAAGGATATAGTGACATTAACTATAGATACTTCCGGCGAAGGTCTTCATAAGAGGGGATATAGGAAAAATTCAGGTGGCGCACCTATGAAAGAAACTTTAGCAGCAGCTTTAGTTCTCTTGAGCAAGTGGGAGCCTTCTAGAGTGCTGGCAGATCCTATGTGTGGTTCTGGGACTATTGCCATTGAAGCTGCTATGATAGGAAAAAATATAGCACCAGGTTTAAATAGGAGCTTTGTATCAGAAAAGTGGGATATAATTCCTCATGACTTATGGGAGGATTTGAGAAAGCATGCTAGAAATTCTATAAATAACAAGGAGTTTAAAATTTTAGCTTCGGATATAGATGGCTGGGTAATTAAAACTGCAAGAGATAATGCTAAAAAAGCAGGGGTGCAAGAGCAAATCACATTTCAAAAAATCTCTGTTCAAAATTTCAGCTCAAAAAAGAAATATGGCTTTATAATAAGTAACCCACCTTACGGTGAAAGGCTCGGTGATATGAAAGAAGTGGAGAAACTTTATAAAGATATGGGCAGCGTATTTTCAAAACTTGAAAATTGGTCCTATTTTATAATAACAGCTCATGATGGATTTGAAAAACAGTTTGGAAAAAAATCAGACAAAAATAGAAAATTATATAATGGCAAATTAAAATGCTATTATTATCAATATTTTGGAGAAAAGCCAAAATATAATTAACTTTGTAACCTATATAAGATGGCTTATACATTTTTTATTGTATATAAGTCATCTTTGTTTTATACCATTTATTAATAAATCACAGTATTTTTCTGTAATTTCACCTATAGACTTTTCATACTTTTTATATGCAGCATATCCTTTGGAAAATTCTGTTTCTGGTATATTAAGTCTTTCTATAACGAAATCCCTGAGGAGTACCATATTTCTAAATATATAAAATATTAGAATATTTTTATCTAAATCTTTACGTATTAATTTCTTATCCTGAAGTACATCTACTATACCTACAAATTCTTTTCTATTCATTGGCAAATATGATTTAAATTGCTTACTCTTACAGGCATGAAAAAGAAAACTAGCATAGTTGTAATACATAAAATCAAATTCTAATAAATGAAGTACAAGTTTTTTTGATAGCGTTATATCATCTAAATGCTTTTCTTCTGGATTAAAATTGGTTATGTATGTTAATTGCTTGTTTAAAGTATAGTCAATAAGAAAAATGTATAGGTCTGTTTTATTATTAAAATATCTGTAAAAGCTTCCCTTAGCAATTTTTAAGTTAGTTATAATTCTATTTAAAGAAGCTGAATCAAAATCATGATTTGCAAATTCTTCAATAGATATTTTTATAATTTCTTCCTGCCTCTCTTTAGGCAAATTGCAAAAAGTTTTATTAGGCAAGGTTATCACTCCTAATTCATAGTTTTATAGTTAATACAGTTTGAAGTATAAATTTCTAATTATGTAATCCCTTTAACATAGTAATTATAACATTTATGAGAAAGTTTTGTATTATTGACAATGTGTAAAACAAAGTGGTATAATTTATTAAATTGACCATATGGTCGCGACTTATCGTTCTTATATTAGGAGGTGTACTATGCCAAATAAACTTCTCGATAATATTAAGGAGAAAAATATTAAGGAGAAAAATAAGGAGAAAAAAATATCTAAAATTAAGTGGAAAAAAGTATTTAAAATACTTATTATTTGTTTAATTGGTATACTTATTTTTTTACTAGTGTTTCATTTTAAAGATGCTTTTAAGAATAATGAAAAAGAAACTACAGTTAGAAAGTATCCAGTAAAAACTTTAGAAATTAAAAGTGGAAGTTTCCCTATGACACTCCAATATGAAGGATTAACAGGAGGCAGTGAAGTTAGAAAATTGTCTTTTAAGAGTTCAGCTAAAATTTCAAAGATATATGTATCGAAGGGTCAGCATGTGAAAAAAGGAGAAAAATTGGCGGATCTTGATAAAACTGATTTGAATTTTGCAGTCCAAGCTGCTAAATCTCAAATGGATACAGCTTCAGCACAATATAGTAAAGCAGTAAATGGGGCACAACAGGAAGATATAAATAAAGCTCAAATAGCTGTACAAAATGCACAGGATAACAATAATTATTATAAAGATTTATATAATAAATATCTTAAATTAAATCAATCAGGAGCTATTTCAAATCAGCAGTTAAATGATACAAAACTTCAGGTTGACAGTACTCAAAATGCATTAGATAGTGCCAAGCAAACTCTGCAGCAGCTCCAAAATGGGTCTAGACCAGAAGATAAACAAGCAACTTTGGATCAGTTAAATACAGCAAAAGCTGACTATGACTCAAAACAAAGTTTACTCAACGATGCTACTATGACTGCAGATATGGATGGTTATGTTGTTGATGTGTTAGGTAAAGAAGGAGAAATGCAGCAGGCAGGTAGTCCTGTAATACTATTTAGAAGTGAAAATCAAGTTATTACAGTAGGTTTATCACAAGATGATGTAAAGAAAGTAAAAGTTGGGACAAAGGCACAAGTAAATATTGGAGACGATAAAGCACAAGGAGAAATTGTAAATATAGTTCAAATGGCAGATAGTAAATCTGGAACATATAGTGCTGAAATCAAATTGTCTACTGCTATAGATGCTAGCAAATATTATGTAGGTGAAACTTCAACAGTTTACATAGATATGGGTCAAACAAATTCTATATCAATTCCAATTAGTTCAGTTTTAAATGATGGAGAAGATTATGTATATGTAGTCGAAAATGGACATGCTGTGAAGAAAAATGTAACTTTAGGTGATACTGATGAAGATAAAGTTTCAATAGAAGGCCTAAAAGATGGAGATGAACTTGTAGTTGAAGGAATGAAAAATCTAAAATCAGGATATAAAGTTACAGTTAAATAGAAGGAGAATATGATATGGGATTAATTAAAGCAGCTATAAAAAATAAAAAAATTGTATTATTCCTGGTGGCTATAATTATAGTTAGTGGCTTTTACTGTTATAACGATATCTCAAAACAGGAAACTCCAGATGTTGCATCTCCAGCAGCTATGATTACTACGGTTTATGCAGGTGCCTCACCTAGTGATATAGAAAAGTTGGTTAGTAAAAAGGTTGAACAGAAAGCAGAAGAAGTTGATGGATGTGACTATGTACAATCTTATTCAGAAAGCAATGCGTCAATAGTTATTGTTTATTTAACCAACGACGCTGATGAAGATAAAGCATGGAGGGATTTAAGGGATAAGATAAAGGATTTAAAGTCTGACCTTCCAAGTGGATGCGAGGATAGTGAAATTAATACTAACCTTACAGAAACGGCTGGCAGCATAATAAGTATATCAGGTAATAACTATTCTTATCAACAATTGGGAGATTACGCTGATGACATAAAGAAACAGCTTCGTGACACTGAAGGTATTTCTAGAATAGATGTAAAAGGTAAGCAGGACAGGCAAGTAAAAGTAGATGTAGACTGGAACAAAATAGATAAATGTCAAGTATCTGTAGCAGATATATGTACTGTATTAAAGGCCCAAAATGTAGACATACCATCGGGGTCTTTAAATTTAGCTACAGGGAAAATCAAAGTAAATACACCGGGTATGTTTAGCTCACTGCATGATATAGAGGATACTGTTGTAGGTGTTTCAAGTAGTACAGGTGCAATGGTGAGAATTAAGGATATAGCCAAAGTATACATGGACTATGATGATGATTCGACTTATAAATTTACTGATAATGGACAAAATGCAGTATTACTTACAACATATTTTTCCAAAAATAAAAATGTAATTCCAATAGGAAATGATATAACAAAAAAATTAGATACAATAAAAAAGGGGATGCCAAGTGATCTTAAAATAGATGAAGTTACTTTTCAGCCTAAAGATGTAAATGATTCTGTCTCATTTTTTATGAAAAATCTTAGAGATGGAATAATACTTGTAATCATAACTGTTCTTATAGGCATGGGATTTAGAAATGCAATGGTTGTATCTACAGTTATACCTATATCAATATGTATGACTTTTGTTATTATGCATGCACTTGGAATTAAGATTGAGCAGATGTCAACTACAGCACTTATTATAGCTCTTGGAATACTTGTTGATGATGCTATAGTAATAGGTGATGTTATACAGGTTGGGATAGATGATGGTATGGGAAAGGATGAAGCGGCGTTTACTGGTATAAAGAAATTGTTTGTGCCAGTGTTTACTTCTACCTTAGTCATTGTAGGAGCTTTTTTACCTCTGCTTTCAATATCAGGAGTAGTTGGTAAGTTCATAAAAAGTCTTCCACAGGTTGTTATAATATGTGTAATCTGTTCTTATTTATGTGCACTGCTTGTGACTCCAGCTATGTCTTCATTATTTTTTAGAAAGAGCAAGGAAAGCAAACGAAAAAACCCAGTTCGTATGATGTTTGAGGGGCTTTTGAAATATGGGCTTAAACACAAGAGGACTATTATTGGAGCAGCTTTATCTGTTTTTGTAGTAGCATTAATTTTAATGAAAACATTGGGAATGCAACTTTTCCCTTATGTGGATAAAAATATAATATATATAGATGTTTCAAATGAAAAGGTTGCAAATATAAAAAGTACCAGCAAATTAGTGAAACAAATAGAGGGTATATTAAAGCAGCAGAAAGAGGTTACAGCTTATACTTCGGCTATAGGTGGTGGCATGCCTAAGTTTTATGTATCATTAAATACAGTTGCACCTTCTGATGATACAGCTCAAATCATGATAAAAGTAGATTTGAATAAAACAAAGAGGTTTAAAACGAGGCAGGAGTTAGTAGAATATATACAAAATGAAATAGACAATAGAATTCCTGGGGGTACAGTTACAGTAAAACAACTGGAGGAAGCAGTACCTATAGGTGCACCAATACGTTTGAGAGTTGATGGAGATGATCTAGACCAAATTCAGAATGCTTCCGAAAAAATACAGCAGCAGTTAAAAAATATACCTGGAACTATGAATGTAAGAGATGACGCTGCTAAAAAAACTTATGAATATCAAGTAGATATAGATGAAAATAGAGCATCACAACTTGGAATATTAAAATCAGATATTCTTCAGCAAATTAATATTGCACTTAAAGGTTATAAGGCTTCTACTTATAGAAAAAATGGTAATGAATATGATATTATGGTCAAAACAAATATTTCATCTGTAGGAGATTTAAAAAATTTATATATTGAATCAAGTATTACTAAAAACAAAATACCTTTATATGAGGTGGCAAATGTTAAACTTAATTCAGAAATAGACAAAATAACACATTATAAAGAAGATAGAACTGTAACTATTTATAGTGATGTTAAAAGTGGATATAATTCAGTTAATATAGAAAATGCATTGAAGCAAAAAATAGATGGAATGAATTTAGATCCAGTAAAAGTTATATATGATGGGGAAAAGGCTCAGATAAGTAAGTACTTTACAAGTCTTGGCGTAGCAGGTGTGCTCATTTTAGTAATAATATATGTACTTTTGTTTATTCAATTTAAATCATTTGTACAACCACTTGTAATAATGTGTTCCCTGCCGCTGTCACTTATAGGAGTTTCAATAGGGCTTCATGCTTTTGAAATGAATTTTTCACTTACAGCTTTTATGGGTATAATAAGTTTAATTGGAGTTGTTATAAGAAATGCTATACTTCTTATTGAATATATAAATAATGGTAGAGAAGACGGGCTTTCCATAGATGATGCTTGTATGTTTGCTGTAAGCCAAAGATTCAGGCCTATAATATTGAGTTCTACGGCAACTGTTACAGCACTTATACCACTAGCTTTTTCTGGAAGTGCACTGTTTGGGCCTATGTCTGTTTCTATGATGTGCGGACTTTTGACAGCTACATTTCTTACCTTTGTAGTAGTACCTGTAGTTTATTCTATGGTAAATACTAAACTGGAAAAAAGGGTAAAGAACAAAGAGATTATTACTAATTAGAAATATTATATAAAGAAAAAGTTCAGTGTGATTATACACCCTTATGTTTGAAAAGCATAGGGGTGTTACTTTTTTTAGAAAAATTTAATATAATTTTGGTTGTAAAAATATTCGGAGTATAAGTTTATTTTTCGTTTAGAAACTCTATAAGATCAAGTTTTATTTTTTAGCTATATCTACTCTTACAGATTTCCCCTTGATGGTTTTGTGTTTAAGTCCATCGAGAACTATATTGCCTTTGCCTGATAGTATATCCACGTAAGAAAAGTTATCCTGAACTTCTATTATGCCAACATCATTAGGATTAACACCATCTATGCTTGATATAGTTCCAGCAATGTCTCCTGGTCTTATTTTTTTCTTTTTACCTGCACTTATATATATTTTTGTAATGTCTTTGTTTAATTTAGTGGACTTATCTTTTTTTATCTTAGGTGCAGTTTTTAATTTTTCTCTATATATATCCTTACCTTTTTCTACGTCTTCTTTTGATGGGATTTTACCTTTTTCAATAGTAAGATTGAAGGATTTTTCTATTTCTTCTAGAAATCTATATTCTTTAGGTGTAACGAAAGTTATGGCAGTTCCACTCTTTCCTGCACGACCTGTTCTTCCTATTCTATGAATATAACTTTCTTTTTCCATAGGTATATCGTAGTTTATGATATGGGTTATGTTTTCTACATCTATTCCACGGGCTGCAACATCTGTGCATACAAGGAAAATAAATTCTCCCCGCTTAAATCTTTTCATAACATCAATTCTTTCAGATTGAAGCATTCCTCCGTGGAGGCCACTGCAGGGATAACCTTTACCCTTCATTTGAAGTACAAGGTCTTCTACATTTTTCTTTGTCCTGCAAAATATCATAGAGCTTTCTGGTCTCTGAGTATATACTAGTTCATTTAACAGATCAAATTTTTTATATGCTTCTATCTGATAATATACTTGATTGATTCTATTTATTACAGGATTTTCGGCTTCTATTTCTATATTAATAGGATTATTCATATATGCAGCACACAATTTAAGTATTTCCTGGGGAATGGTTGCAGAAAAAAGGAGAGTCACTCTATTTTTAGGAAGCTTATCTAGGACAGCTTTAACTTGGTCTATAAACCCCATATTTAGCATTTCATCTGCTTCATCTATGATCAAATATTGTATTTTTTTCAGGGAAAGAGAACCTTTTTCTATATGATCTAGTGTTCTTCCTGGTGTTCCAACTACTACATGAGTTCTTTGTTTAAGTTCTTTTATCTGAGTTGTTATAGGCTCTTTCCCAAAGATTGCAGTACAATTTATTCTCTTAAATCTTCCTATATCGGAAAAATCCTCTTTTATTTGCAGTGCCAGTTCTCTTGTAGGAGCAAGTACTAATACCTGGGGATTTTTTTCTTCAAGTTCTATTTTTTCGCAGATTGGTATGGCGAAAGCTGCTGTTTTTCCGCTGCCAGTTTGTGACTTTACTATAATATCCTTATTTTTAAAAATAAGTGGTATTACTTTTTCTTGAACTTGGGATGGATTTTTATATCCTAATTTTTCTATTGATTTTAATATATCTTCACTTAATGTAAAATCTTTAAACTTTAGTTTATCCATAATTTTTTTACCTCTCACTTTGTCTTAATAACATTTATAATACTATTATGTGTTTGTAATGTATAGGGGATTTAAGGGGGTTTTTACTTTTGACCATTTATGTACTTTATTCTTTCTACTATTATTGAACATAAAGAAATTATATAGATAATATTTTAAAGTCCGGATATAAAAACCAGACTTCAAATTTTCGTGTTTATTATGCTTGTACAAGCTTTTTAGTATGTTCTTCCACCATTTCAGGAGTCATGTCAGTTCTTCTTGCAACTCCACTTTCTATGGCAGCTTTTGCTACATAGTAAGCTACCTTTGGTGCTATCCTTGGGTCGAAAGCATCTGGTATAACATAATCTTCATTAAGTTCTTTTTCAGTTATTATGTCTGCTATAGCAGATGCAGCAGCTATTTTCATTTCTTCATTTATTTTTGACGCTCTTACATCAAGTGCCCCTCTAAATATTCCAGGGAATGCAAGAACATTATTTATTTGATTTGGAAAATCCGATCTTCCTGTACCGACTACTCTAGCACCTGCAGTTTTTGCTTCATCAGGGTAGATTTCGGGTTTAGGATTGGCCATAGCGAAAATGAGGGGATCTTTACCCATTGTTTTTATCATTTCAGGAGTAATTACTCCTGGAGCAGATACACCTATGAATACATCAGCTTCCTTTAGTACATCTTTGAGCTCACCTTTTACCATACTAGGATTTGTAATTTCCGCCAGGGATTTTTTTGCATCGCTTAAATTTTCTCTATCTTTTGATATAGCACCTTTTCTATCACATACAATAATGTTTTTAACTCCTCTGCTTACAAGTAATTTTGATATTGCTGTACCTGCAGCTCCTGCACCATTTATTACTACCTTTAATTGCTCAAATTTTTTGTTTACTATTTTAAGTGCATTTATCATGGCAGCTAAGGTTACCACTGCTGTTCCATGTTGGTCATCATGGAAAATTGGTATATTGCATATTTTTTTTAATTTATCTTCCACTTCAAAGCATTCAGGAGCCTTTATATCTTCTAGGTTTATTCCTCCAAAGGAGGATTCTATTAATTTTACTGTTTCTACGATCTTGTCTGGATCTTTACTGTCAATACAAATAGGAAATGCATCTACTCCTGCAAAAGTCTTAAATAAAATAGATTTACCTTCCATTACAGGTAAACCAGCTGCAGCACCTATATTTCCAAGGCCTAAAACTGCACTGCCGTTAGTTACTACTGCTACATAATTTCCCTTAGAAGTATAATCGTATAGGGCATTATAGTCCTTGTTGATTTCAAGACATGGTTCAGCAACACCTGGAGTATATGCTAAACCTAGATCTTTTCTTGTTTTAACAGATACTTTACTTTTAAGTGCTATTTTACCTTCATGATCCTTATGAAACTTTAATGCTTCTTCTTTTAAATTGTTCATATGTAAACCTCCCTTATAATTAATTTACTATAGGGTTTTTGATGGAAGCTATATTTGTATATGTTAATAATTCAACTTTCGCAGTTTAAGCATAATGCGAAACATTTTTTAGAGGACAATTGACAGAGGACAGAGGACAGTGAAGGTAAGTTTTCTTCCTTATGTCAGAAAACTAATTTATTTTTTTAGGCTTGTTTTGCTAATGCAAAAAAGCTTCAAATTTATATAAGTCAGCAATATTTCGCTTTAGCGAAATGAGTCATTAAAAATTTAATTAAAGATTTTTCGTAGTGCAGCGGAGAAAAATCCTCCTTCACTGTCCTATGTCAATTGTCCTCTGTCCTCTCGAAAAAGTTGTTTCGCATTATTTTTATATTAAGTTAATTTCTTATGTGCGAAAGTTGAGTTAATACATTGTTATTAAGTGAAAAGTTTGTATATATAAATATAAGCTTAAATCAGAAACCCTATATTAAGCAAATTCGTATTTTTTTAATTTCCTAGGTTCAGTCATACTTATAGGATCTAGTATGCGATCTAATTCAGATTCCTTTAAAATTCCATTTTGAAGTATGATGTCTTTTACGGGTTTTCCTGTTTTTATAGCATTTTTTGCAATTGAGGCAGCCTTCTCATATCCAACATAGGGTGTAATGGCAGTAACTATGCCTACACTATTATACACTAAACTCTTACATCTAATTGTATTTCCTGTTATACCTGAAATACAATTTCTTGTAAAAGTTTTTACACCGTTAGTGAGAGTTTCTATTGATTCAAATAAATTAAAGAATATAACTGGTTCAAAGGCATTTAGTTCCAGCTGACCAGCTTCAGCAGCCATTGTTATTGTAACATCATTTCCTATAATATTAAAGGCCACTTGAGTCATTACTTCTGGAATTACAGGATTAACTTTTCCTGGCATTATGGAAGATCCATTTTGTTTTGGCGGAAGATTTATTTCTTCAAAACCTGTTCTTGGACCTGATGACATAAGTTTTATAATTGTATTTAGTTTATAAAAATTAAGGTGGAGTAATAGAGTAGGTAGGATGTATTTTAATATTAAATTGAATGCTTTTTAAAATTTAACAAATACTATCCTTAAGATTATATAAGCTTGAGGTGGTATATTTAATGAAAAGTAATCAAAAAGGACTTTCAGCAGGTCAGCTTACAATGATGGCTTTAGGAACTGTAATTGGTGGTTCCTTTTTTCTAGGTTCTGCCGTAGCTATTCATGCGGCAGGACCCTCTATTATTATTGCGTACATACTAGGAGGAATTTTAGTATATTTTATTCTCTCTGCACTTTCTGAGATGACTGTATCTAATCCAGCTCCGGGATCTTTTGCTACCTATGCAGGTAAAGCCTTTGGGCGTGGAACTGAATTTGTAGTAGGATGGGTTTATTGGACAGGAATGGTTCTAGCTATGTCCAGTGAAGCAGTGGCAATATCAATTTTAATCCGTAGATGGTTTCCCAGAGTATCAATGTCTTTGATTGGAAGTGTTATTATTATTTGTATTACACTGCTCAATTTATTAGGTGCAAGTAAATTAAGCAAGCTTGAGAGTGCCCTTGCTTCTTTTAAGATAACTGCCATAGTATGCTTTATTATTATTGGGATAGTCCTAATTACTGGATTGGTAGGTGGAATTCCACGGGTCGGATTAGGCCAATTAGGTAGGGAGCCTTTTTTTTCTGGGGGAATAAAAAGTGTTGCAGGAAGTATGCTTACAATTATGTTTGCCTATGCTGGTTTTGAAATAATTGGTTTAGCTGCTTCAGAGACTGAAAATCCCGAAAAAATAATTCCAAAAGCCATTAAATATACTGTTTTAAGTCTTGTTGGGCTTTATATAGTTTCTGCAGCTGTAATCTTATTTTTAATTCCTACAGCTGCTGTTAGTGAAAATGTAAGTCCCATGGTGGCAGCCCTTAACAATTGGGGAATGGGTTGGGCAGGCAATGCTATGAATATAATAATGATTACTGCTATACTTTCTACAATGCTAGCGGCTATGTTTGGGCTTGGAAGGATGATTCGATCGTTGGCAGATGGAGGTCATGCACCTGAATTGTTAAGAGATAGGACAAATGTTCCTTATAGAGGAATGATATTTTCAGGATTTTCCATGCTTTTAGGACTCATAATTGGACTTTTATTTCCAAAAGTGTATTTGTTTTTAGTAAGCTCTGGAGGATTTGCAATACTTTTTACCTATGCAATTATTGTAGCTTCTCATATTCGTTTTCGTAAAAAAAGTTTACAGAAATTAAAGAAGAAGGGTTATCCCTATGCTTCATGGATTACTTTAATAAGTATTGTTGTTATTATTGCAAGTATGCCTTTTATTCCGGGGCAAACATCGGGTCTTGTAGCTGGGGTTATAATTATTGCTGCATACTTATTTATATATTTAGGTGTAGAAGTCTATAAAAGAACTAAGGAAGCTGCCAGTGTGAATGATAGGTTAAGTGTGAAAAAACAGATATTTGGTTTGCTTACAGAGTTTTCTGAAGAAATTACTAATCATAAGAAAGGTAAAAAAGAAAAATAAATTGAAATAAATGTTTTAATTTAATTTAATATAATATAATATAGAGTTAGATTAAGTTTTTATTAAAATAAATATGTAAAAATGCCATAAATAGTAATGCATATTTACTTATAGTATATTTTCTGGTTATTTTTTAAATAGAGAGGGGTATAGTAAAATTATGATCAAGGTAAATCAAATAGATAGTGTAAAAGAGTTTGCTAAAGTTCAAGTAAATTTAATATCTGGAGGAGTTATATACGGAATTACAGAAGGAGATACCATGACATGGGTACAATCTTCAGATTCATTTAAAATAGATGCATTTCACGTTGGTAAAAAGTTTGATAGTAATAGTACAACTATTACTGCAATTCGTGAAAAAAGAGTATTGTCTCAGAAAGTTCCTCGTTCTGTTTATGGAATAAGATTTTTAATAACTTCAATTCCCATTGTAAATGAACAGGGTAAGGCTATAGGTGCTTTTTCTATAGCTGTACCAAGATTTCATTCCGTAGCAAAAGCTTTTGAAAATTTTGCACCCATGTTAGTCGAAATGTTTCCAGAAGGTGCTTTTTTTGGAGTAACTGATTTGAAAAAATTTATACGTATACAATCTTCAAAAAAATTTCATATTGACTCTATAAAACTTGGGGACGAGTTTGGAGATGAATTTATTGGCAAAAAGGTGATAAATTCAAGGAAACGCGAATCGCAGGAAATAGATACTTTACAATATGGAGTTCCTGTTACAATATCAAGTTATCCGTTAATTGAAGAAGATTCGAATGAGGTTGTTGGGAGCTTTTTTATGATTATACCAAAAGAGGTTGCGGCAAACTTACGCAGCATGTCTGGCAATCTTACAGAAAGTATTACTGGAATATCTTCTGCTATTGAAGAATTGGCAGCATCAGCATCACAAATACATACCAATGAACAGGAACTTAATAGTGATATAAATCAAATAACACAATTATCAGAAGAAATAAATGAAGTATCTTCTTTTATAGAGGATATTGCAAATCAAACAAAGATGTTGGGACTAAATGCTGCTATTGAAGCTGCTAGAGCAGGACAAGCAGGAATTGGGTTTGGCGTAGTGGCAAATGAGATAAGAAAACTTTCTGAACAATCTAAGAGTACGGTGCCTAAGATTAAGAAATTAACAGATAATATTAAAGAAAAAGTAGATAGGTCTAGCAAGAAAAGTAAGGGATCTCTGGCTTCAAGTCAGGAACAGGCTGCTGCAACTGAAGAGATTACAGCAAGTATAGAAGAAATAACTACCATGTCAGAAAAATTAAATGAAATTGCACTTAAACTTTAAGTACATATAGAATTTCTAAGCAAAAATTTTTTATACGATGACTGCCCGCTATAATACCCCCATGCACTCTGTTTATATTTTAATGAAGTGTTTTTGTTTTTTGAATCGTTATAGTAGGTGTAAGGATAAAAAAGGCGGTGATGGTTATTCAAAGAGACGAGTTTGCAAACTATATAAAGCAATATGAACGTTTAATCATTACTATATGTTTATCTTTTACAAAAAATTATTTTGATGCAGAGGATTTGGCACAGCAAACTTTTTTAACTGCGTATAAAAATTATGAGAAATTTCAAGGAGAAAATTTTAAAGCCTGGCTCACTAAAGTTGCTGTAAACAAGTGCAAAGATTATATGAAAAGTCCTGCACGAAAAATAAATAGTTTAACTGATGAAGACTATGAATGTTTGGAAGACAAGAAAAATTCACTTGAAAGTACTGTAATGGAGAGGGATATTTCACAAAAAATATATGATTTGTGTAATAAATTAAAGGAACCTTACAGGACTGTAGCAGTAAACTATTTTTGTAAAGATATGAAACTTTCCCATATGGCTAAATGCACAGGACAGAAGCTAAAAACTCTGCAAACACATCTGTATAGGTCGAAAAAACTGCTGAAAACTTTGTGGAAGGAGGAGTTTATGTGAGCAAAATATTATTTGATGAAAATGGACATGTGACTGAAAAATTAATAAAATCCATTAAAGATGGCTCTTTAGAAAGTGATGAGCTTGTTATAGTGTTGGAACATATTTCATTGTGTGAAAAGTGTGCTGAACATCTTGCTGATAGCTTTAATGATAGTGAACTTGTAAAAGCTCCTTTCGGATTTTGTGAAGAAGTACAGAATAAATCAAAAAAGAAAAAGAATAATGAATTTCTTTTTTATTCAATGAGAGTTTCAGTTGCAGTCTGTATGGCACTTATGATTGTTTTTTCAAGTGTACTGAATTTTATGGCAAATACAGAAAAAGTAGCAGACATTGCTCCACCTAATTTAAGTGTTATAAACTCAATAAATACAGATATAAACAATTTTTCTCAGAATATAATTAATATGGGGGTTTTTAATAATGAGAACGAAAAAAGGTAAGATTTCAACGTTTATTTTTTCACTTTTACCTGGTGCAGGTCATATGTATATGGGATTTATGAAAATGGGAATATCTTTTATGTCAGCTTTCTTTTTTATCATATTTATATCTAGCTGGCTTGATATAGGTCCTCTACTATTTGTTTTACCTCTTATTTGGTTTTATTCCTTTTTTGATTGTATAAACAAACGGTATTCCCCGGATGAAGAATTTTTAAATTTAGAAGATAATTATTTGTTTTCTCTTGATAAATTATTAAAATTTGATCAAAGCGTATTTAAAAAACAAAGATTATTTATAGGTATAGTATGTTTATTCCTTGGGTTGTATTTAATATGGTATAACGTAATGAATACTTTATGGGGACGTATTCCAAATGAAGTATATGAGATGCTATCTAATGTAACGAGAATTGCACCACAAATAATTATAGGTATTGCAATAGTTATTGCAGGTATAAAACTCATTAAAGGGAAAAAAAGGGAGATGGATAGAGATGTTTAAAGGTCGTAGAGTTGGTACCCTTACAGCAGGTATAGTACTTATCATGTTTGGTACGTTGTTTCTGTTAAACGTGGTACTCCCAAATATCAATTATTATGTAATAATGTCACTATGGCCTCTTATTTTAATTTTTCTAGGTATTGAAATCATTGCATCCTATGTAGTAAATAATGAAGAAAAGATGAAATATGATACAGGTGCCATTATTTTAATAGTAATACTATCTTTTTTTTCAATGGGTATGGCAAGTGCACAATTTATAATTACTCATTTGCCTCAGTGTAGAATAATTTTTTAAATATATTCATAACATCCTATTAAGTTGATTTTAAATAGTAATTGACAAAAATTGATTTGATGTTTAATATTAAATTTGCAATTTTTGTGTATATTTTAATAGGAGTGATTTATATGTTGATGACTGATCTTAAAAGATATAAGGCTGAGACTTGGGATATAATGCAATTTATGTTTGGAAAATTCAATGATCATCAACTTCATTGTGTAATTGAATTTGATAATCATATTGATGAAAATTGCTTAAAAAAAGCAGTGTATATGTCAACCTGGGTATTCCCATTAGTTACCTGTAGGTTTGTGGAAAAGCATTCCCCGCCTTATTGGGAAAGTTGTAACTTTACAACAGATGATTTTGTAAAAATAGTTGAAACTGAAAATGTCCATGAGGAGATAGAAAAATGTATTGTACAAAAAACATATACATTTAAAGGTCCACAACTTAAGATAAATATTATAAGAAGCAATACCTATGATTGTCTTTGCATAATAATTAATCATATGCTCTGTGATGCTGCAGGTTTTAAAGATTATCTTTATATAGTAAGTTCCATATACTCTAATTTAAAAAGTAATCCGGCTTATACCCCTAATTTTCAGATAAGTTCTAGAAGTGTAAAACAAGTACTAGATAACTTTGGTGATTTGGATAAAGTTAAAATATTTTTTTCTTCATCACAGCTCTCCAAGTACAAAGGAGATGTTTATTTTACATTAGAAGGAGATAATAATAGTTCATTTATTGTCATTCATAAGATTACTGAGAATAGATTTAAGTTTATAAAAAAGTATGCTGAAGAAACTAAAACAACTATAAATGATATTGTTCTTGCAGCATATATAAGGGCTCTTCACAAGGAATTACATTGCAGCCATATAGCTCTTCCCTGTCCTGTGGATCTTAGAAGATACATTCCGGAAAGGAAAGCAGAGGGGATATGCAATCTGACATCAAATATGGTATGTGATATAGGCAAAGACATAGGTAAAGATTATAAAGAAACTCTCTTAAAGGTAAAAAAGTCCATGGAACATGAAAAGAAAAGTTTTTCATGTCTTAAAGGCCCCATGATGCTTGAAATTATATTCGCCATACTACCTTATAAATTTGCAAAATCACTTGTATCAAAAACATTCCACAATCCTCCTATAGCTATGACCAATATTGGAATTATAGATGAAAAAAGGCTCTCATTTTATGGAACTAAAATTAAAGATGCTTATATAACGGGATCTATTAAATATAAGCCTTATTTTCAAGTTGCCCTTACTACATTTAATAATAAAATGACCTTTAGTATCAACTTTTATGGTACACAAAAAGACAAGGAAAAAATTCATAGCTTTTTACAAACACTTGATGATGAACTCCCTAAACTGATATAATCTAAATCAATAGAGAATGTACATTCACTATTAGCTAAACTTTCGCACATATAAAATTTTGACTTAATATAAAAAATTGCGAATCAGTTTAGTTGACAATTGAAAATTGACAGTGGACAATGAAGGTGGATTTTTTTACGTTATACTACAAAAAATCTTTAATTAAATTTTTGAAAGCTCGTTTTGCTAAAGCAAAACATAGCTGAGTTAATTCATATCAAGTGATTCTTAGGTTCAGATGGAGTTTGCTTATAAGGATGACTTTCTCCAGCTGAACCTTAGAAGAACTTATCCAGGCGCGTAGCAGTGCTTATCCCCCACTTTGAAAAAGATGGGGGGTGTTAGCAATGGTAGCGATCGGATAAATTTAAAGATTTTTTGCGATAGCTAAAAATCATCCTTCACTGTCAATTGTCCACTGTCCACTTTTAACTATATTAAGGTGTTTGGGAGGAGCATAAATTGAAATATAAATATATATTATTTGATTTAGATGGAACAATTACGGAGTCCAAAGAAGGAATAACCAAATCTGTGCAGTATGCATTGAAGAAATTTGGTATTATAGTGGAAAGTCTTGATTTGCTTGAAAAATTCATAGGTCCACCATTAAAATATTCATTTAGTGAATATTATGGTTTTGATGAAAAGCAATCTCTTCAGGCAGTACAGTATTACAGGGAATATTTTGAAAAAAAAGGAATAATGGAAAACAAAATATATGACCATATTGAAGATTTACTAAAGAAATTGAAAGAACTAAATTTAAAATTAATTATAGCTACATCAAAACCTACAAAATTTTCAAATATAATATTAAATAGCTTTAATTTATATCAATATTTTGACGCTGTGGTTGGAAGCAATATGAATGGGACAAGATGTACAAAAGGAGAAGTAATAAAGCATGTAGTAGAAAAATACAACATTAATCCAGAGGAAGCTGTAATGATAGGAGACAGGAAATACGATATGATAGGGGCAAAACAAAACAACATGGATTGTATAGGGGTAACGTATGGTTATGGATCTTTGGAAGAATTAAAAAATGAAAAACCAACCTATATTGTAGACAGTGTAAATGGCATATTGGGTAAAATTACACAGCAATAAAGAGAGTTCCTAAGTGAAAAATAAACTTATACTCCGTATAAGTTTATTTTTAAGTTAGAAATTTATCTTATACATAATATTAACTTTGATTTTTATAATAAAGTTAAATCACCCTTTAAAGATTGAATAATATGGTGTTTCATGTAATTAATGTTAGTTAATGTTAGTTAATACATCATAGTAAGAAGTTATGAAGCAGGTTATAGTAATAGACGAGGTGATAAAATGATCTTTTCTATAGATAATTGGATAAATGAGCTTGTATTAAAGATAAAGAATGAATATGGCGGTAGGCTTGACTTTATTGGTCTGCAGGGAAGCTATCGACGCAAAGAAGCCAGTGACAATAGTGATATAGATATTGTAGTTATTCTGAATAAGCTAACTATTCAGGATTTGAAAAAATATCGAGCGATAATTTCCAAAATGCCTTATAAAGAAAAAGCCTGCGGATTTATTTCAGGGAAAAGTGAAATTATAGGTTGGGAAAAATCTGATTTGTTTCAATTTTATTATGATACGCAGCCAATCTACGGCAGCATAGATTATTTGTTGCCCCTTATTGACAAAGAAGATATTAGACGTGCTATAAAGATAGGTGCGTGCAATTTGTATCATGTGTGTTGTCATAATTTCATCTATGAAAACAATCCAGAAATTTTATCAGAACTTTACAAGTCGGTATTTTACATTTTGCAAGCTAAGTATTTTTATAAAACAAATAAATATATAAATAGTAAGATCGACTTGGCAAAACTGCTAAATGGGACTGATAAAGAGATACTGGATATTTGTATGAATAAAAAAAAACTGATTGCAATCGATGAAGGGAATTTTTCCTTGTATTCAGAGAAGCTCATTACATGGAGCAGTTCTCTTTTGAAAATTTAACATAATTACTAAAAAACAAATAATTTATAAAACACCTCATTATTCAAATTTGAATTATGTGGTGTTTTTGCGTCGTACTTCAAATATATTTTGAACGAACTTTATTCAAAAATGTACTATCCACTCTCAATTATTAAGTTAGAAACTCTATGGTATTTAGCTTTTATAATACTTTTTAGGGGAAAGTCCAAACATTTTTTTAAAGGCTCGCACAAAGTTGGAGTAATCTCCAAAGCCAGATTTTATGCAGGCATTGGATGCATTTTCCCCGTTCTTTATCAACAAATTGGACATAATTAATCTTTTTTGAAGTATATAATTATGAAGTGTATACCCAGTTTGTTCTTTAAATTTGTGCATTAAGTAGTATTTACTTACATAAAATTTAGAGGATAGAGCATCTACAGAAAGATTTTTGCTTAAATTCTTATTTATATAATCTAAAATATTATCCATGCTCTTATCATATTTTATATCATTGGACTCTGAAATATTTTTTTGTTTTAAAAACAATCTGTTTATATAGACTATAAACTGTAAAAAATAAGAAGTCCTCAGTACGTTATAACCTAATTCTTTGTTTTTAAAGGTATCTTCAATTTCAAAAAGTATTTTTTTTACATCTGTAAGCTGGGTACCTTCAAGTCTTAATAAATTAAACCTTTGTTTTGACGCCAGTTCAAAGCAGCTTAGTAAATTACAGTTGTGATTATATCTTATTAGGAAGTCCGAATTTAACCACATGATTATGCGTTCATAAATTTTATCTGAATCTATAACAGCTTTGTGTATATCATTGCTGTTTACAAGGAGTATATCCCAGGGTTTTAATTTATAGGACTTACCTTCTATTAGGTAGGTTACATTGCCTGATATAAATATTACTATTTTATTAAAATTATGATAGTGGAATTCGAAATTAATATCTTTTTTATCTTTTAAGTGGAATATTTGAAAGTCGTTTTTCAAATAACCTCTCTTTACTTTTAAAGTTGTATCTTCAACCATTAAATCATACCTCAACTATATTATATCTATATGCTAAAGCATTTTTTGCAATATTTCAAGCACTTTTAGCAATAAAACAAGTAAAAAATCAGTATATAATAAGTATAAAGATTAAATGAAAAATGAGGTGTTTTTATGAATTTATTTACTGGTTCTGCGGTTGCAATTGTAACCCCATTTAAAGATGGTGATGTAAATTTTGATAAATTAAAGGAACTTTTAGAGTGGCATATAAAATCAGGTACAAAAGCTATAGTTATTTGTGGAACTTCAGGTGAAGCCACTACCATGACGGAAAAGGAAAAGAAAGATGCTATAAAATTTACTGTAGATACGGTAAATGGGAGAATACCAGTAATAGCTGGTACAGGCAGTAATTGTACTGCTCAGGCTGTGGATATGAGTGTGTGGGCTGAAAGCGTAGGGGTAGATGGTCTCCTTGTGATTACTCCTTATTACAATAAAACTACACAAAAAGGTATTGTAGAACATTTTAAAGCAATAAATGATAAGGTGGAAACTCCTATAATAGTTTATAATGTTCCGGGAAGAACGGGGTTAAATATACTTCCTAAAACTTTGAAAAAGTTATGTCAATTTGAGAATATAAGTGCTATAAAAGAAGCCAGCGGCAATATAAGCCAAATTGCTGAAATGAAAGCACTTTGTGGTGACGGGATTGATATATACTCTGGAAATGACGACCAGGTAATTCCAATATTGTCTTTAGGGGGACGGGGGGTAATATCTGTAATGGCAAATATTGTACCTTGTGATATGGAAAAAATGTGTGAATTGTTCTTTAAAGGTGACATAGATGCTGCACTTAAATTGCAGTTAGATTTATATCCACTTATAAAGGCAATGTTTATAGAGACGAATCCTATTCCAATAAAAACTGCTATGAATATTTTAGGCAAAGATGTTGGTAACTTGAGGCTTCCTCTTACTACTATGACAGATAAAAACTTAAAGATATTAAAAAATGAATTAAAAAGTTACGGACTTTTAGAATAGAAATCAACAGTTTGTAGAAATGGGTGATAGAAAATGAAAAGTTTTTTTAAAAACTACAAGTTTTCCATTATATTATTAGGTTCAATAATTTTAGGTGCAATCATAGGTGTGTTATTAGGATCTAAGGCATTAGTATTAAAACCTTTTGGAGACTTATTTTTAAATTTAATGTTTATGGTAATAATACCTTTGGTATTTTTTAGTGTTACTTCTGCTATAGCAAACATGAAAGGCATGAAAAGACTAGGCAGAATTATGGCAAGTACCTTTGTAGTATTTTTATGTACTGCACTTGCAGCTTCCATAATTGGTCTTATAGGTGCTTTAATAGTAAACCCTGCAAGAGGTATAGATTATTCATCACTTAAAAAGATTGTAACATCTGGAGGTGGTGCTGCTGAGAAAGTGAAACAAGTAGGACTTTTACAGCAGATTGTAAATACCCTTACTGTTTCAGATTTTATTTCTCTGTTTTCTAAAAGTAATATGCTGCAGCTTATTGTATTTTCAGTACTTTTTGGCATTTCAACTTCAGCTCTTGGAGAAAAGGCTGAACCTGTTGCTAAATTTTTAGAGGCGGCATCCAATGTAATGATGAAAATGGTTAAAATAATAATGTACTATGCTCCTATAGGTCTTGGATGTTATTTTGCGGCAGTAATAGGATCACTTGGACCACAAATACTTCAGGGATATTTAAGGGTATTTCTTCTCTATATAGCTATATCAGTTATTTACTATTTTGGGTTCTTTACTTTCTATGCATTTTTAGCTGGTGGTAAGAATGCAATTAAGATATTCTGGAAAAATGCTGTGGCTCCAACAGTAACGGCACTGGCAACTTGTTCAAGTGCAGCAAGTATTCCTGTTAATCTGGAATGTACAAAGAAAATGGGAGTGTCAAATGATATAGTGGAAACTGTAATTCCACTAGGGGCAAATATTCATAAAGATGGATCTGTAATTGGTGGTGTTATGAAAATTACTTTCTTGTTTGGGCTATTTGGAAGAAATATGACCAGCGTTACAGCTATACTTTCCATAATTTTTGTATCCTTTTTAGTTGGGGCTGTAATGGCAGCTATACCTAGCGGTGGTATGATTGGTGAGATGCTTATACTAAGCGTATATGGACTTCCGACAGAGCTGCTCCCTATAATTGCTGTTATAAGTGTAATAATAGATGCACCGGCTACTGTGCTTAATTCCACAGGAAATACAGTATCTAGTATGGTAATATCCAGGCTTGTAGAGGGAAAGTTAACATTTGAAAAAAAGTATGGCATAATGGAAGATAAGGAAGACTGTAAGATTGTATAACTCAACTTTTGCACATAAGAAATTTTGACTTAATATAAAAATAATGCAAAGCAATATTTTTGAGAGGACAGAGGACAATTGACAGAGGACAGTGAAGGATGATTTTTCTCCACTATGCTACGAAAAATCTTCAATTTAAAAGAAACTTATGTTCTTTCATTTTTCATGGGTACTCTTTTAGTAAGTAATTATCTGAAAATCATAGATTTTAGATACCTACTTAAGCGATGTTTTGCTTTAGCAAAACAAGCTTAAAAATAAATTAGTTTTCTGACGTAAGGAGGAAAACTCACCTTCATTGTCCTCTGTCCTCTGTCAATTGTCCTGTGAAAAGTTGCTTCGCATTATTCTTAAACTGCGAAAGTTGAGTTAATTTTAATTAGATAATGGGGGGTATTTTATGAAATATAAAATTGGACACGAAATTAAATTTACTCAGAGCTTTTGGCTGCCAGTAGAAGGTGGCAAAAAGGTAAAAGTATTAAAAGGCGATAAAGCTGTAGTAGTTAAAAAGGTAGATGATAATTTGGGAGAAATATTATATATGACAGGGGAAGCTTCTGGTAAAAGTCAGATTATAAATATTCAAGTGGATGACCAAATAGATGGGGATTATATAGCAAAACAGATAATGGAAGGGCTTTAATTGAAACATTATAGGCTTTCCAAACGAAAAATCAACTTATACTCCGGATATTTTTTACAACCTTCAGTTCGTTAAATATTTTGATAAGGCTAAGCAAAAAATTTTAAAAAAATACTGAGAACTTTTCAAAAATTTTTCCCTAAGCCTTATATACAAAATATTTAAAAGAGCTTCATTATTGTAAAAATATGCCTGCGTATAAGCTGATTTTTAAGTTAAAAAACCTGTATAGGGTTTTCAATTGAAATTTGTCATTATATGATATTGTATATGTTAACTTTCAATCTAGAAACTCTATATTAATCAGATTTTAAAGTTTTATAATTAATGGTAGTACTTTCACTGCAGCATACTTCTATATTTTCTTTACATATTTTAGTATTTAATTTTACTGGATATTCCCATAATGAATAAATACATTTTAAAGTAGCTTCCATATAATTTGAATTTAATTCTCTTCCGTCGTAAATGTGTTTTAATACGAGGGTATTATCTTTTTTTAAAATATCATCAACTACAATATTAGGAATAGCACCCATACCGCAGTTATTGCATAGTGTATTTCTAATTTCAGTCCATCCGTTTTCATCAGGAATCTCTTTTATTACGTAGTTGCTTTGTTCTTTTGCATATTCAAATAAATTAAGTTCATAACACAGCTCTTTTGTTAAATATCTTCGAATAAAAGATTCATCTCTTTCCAGTGCTCTTACCTCAAATATTTTATTCTCTCCATATTTTTTATCTAGGTCTTCAAATATTTTAAAACCAATATAGTAAGGGTTGATTCCTCCCATAATAGGTGTAATTATATCATTATGTCTTTTGATGAATTCAATGTGAAGTGAAGGTGATAGGTTGAGTTTATTTAAGGTTTTATAGTGCCAGTAGCTTGCCCAACCTTCATTCATAATTTTTGTCTCAATTTGGGGTATGAAATATGCAGTTTCCTTTTTTACTACATATAAAATATTTTTTTGCCATTCTTCCAGGTGGCTGTGGTTTATAATAAAATCTATTAAGTCTTCTTTTGATTCTTCTTCTGTTTTTTTTGCACCTATAGTTCTGTTTGTTTGAAATCTTATGGAATGGGCTGTATTTAAAACTTTTTCTACTTCCTCATATCCTATACTTGGGTCATTTATATATTCTCTTATCATATCTGCGTGGTTTTTAAACATTTCAAGAGTATAGGATGCTTTAGTACCTTCTTTAAATAATCTGTTATTTTTAAAGAAATCATTATGCCCATACACGTGAGCCATTGTTAAAATTTGAAGTAATAGCGTGTTGTCCTTCATTAAATAGGCAAGACAGGGGTTTGAGTTTATTACCATTTCATAAGGAAGTCCTGTAAGGTTATATTTGTAAAGTGATTTTGTCCTATCATAGGATTTGCCAAAACTCCAATGGGGATATCTGGAAGGCATCCCTAGATAAGCTTCATATCCTATCATATCTTTATAACTTACAATTTCAAATTCTTGAGGGTAAAAGTCAAGCCCTGATTTTTTAGATGTGTCCTCTATAATGTCGCACCATTTTTCTAAATCTGTATCTGTATACTCCAGCAAAATCACCTTCCTTCCAGTTCTTTTTTCAATATTTTTTTAAGGGATATCCATAAATCTTGTTTTTCATTAATAGTTACAGTGGAAAAGTTATTTTTATCTATTCCTCGACGGAAAATATTTTTTATATTACTGCCAAAATAATTAGGTATGATTTCTGCATAGCTGAAAAGGTTGCACACTTCACATAAATCTTTGGCAGCTTTTAAAGCATTTTCGTTGTCTTCATCCCAATTGTCACCATCACTTACATAAAAGGTATATACGTTCCAGTAAGCGGGATTATAATTTTCTTCAATTACTTCAAGAGCTTTGTTTAATCCACTGGATATATAGGTTCCACCAGATTCTACTTTGTGGAAAAATTCATTTTCAGTAACTACTTTTGCTTTAGTGGAGTGGGAGATAAATTTAATTTCAACATGGTTGTATTTGGTTTTTACAAACTGATATAAAATAAAGAAAAAAGATCTAGCCAGGAATTTCCTAGTGCTATCCATAGAACCTGATGTATCCATTACACATAGGATAGCAGCGTTTAGTTCACGCTTTTTTTTCTTTTTTACTCTAAAATATCTTAAGTCCTCCTGCCTAAAAAGAAACCTTGAGTTTATATCTTTAGGGGTAATTTTATTTTTAAGCAGTGGATCCTGGGAAGCTTCTCTAATAGCTCTTTTAGAATTTTGCTGTCTTTTTAACTTTTCTATAACAGTTCTTTTTTTAGCAAGCCTCGGATTTATTCCATTTTTTTGATATCCTGCTTTTTTAAATGATTTTTCAGACAGTAGTTCTGAAAATTTTTTTTTGTCCATCAAAGGTAATTCCATATCTTCAAGAAGGTAATTCATAAGTTCCTCTAGAGTAATTTCCGTTTCATACATGTCCTCTCCTTCTTCATTACCTGCACCACCTTTGCTTTTTCCACCATTTTTGCCTAGGAATCTTCCAATTTTATCTCCTCTTTTTTGCGATCCGTCTCCACTTCCAACTTGGTGGCTGTTGTCTCCATATATAAAGTGGTATTCTTTGATGCCCTTTATTGGAATTTTAATTTTTTTATTTTTACTCTGACCTATAATGCTCTCTTCTGATATTATATCCGCAAGATTATCCTTTATGGATTTCTCTACTAATTGCTTATGGCGTCTTCTATCTTCTAAGGATCTATCATGGTGATCTCTTGGATTAAATTCTCTAAAAATGGCCATAATATCAATCCTTCCATAGGTTGTTGGCAGCATATTTTAAAATAACGTCACAGCAGTGGTCACAGTATCCAGCCGCCTTCATTTCCTCAACCATGGAATTGTACTTTTCATTTTGTTCCCTGCCTCTTACTTTTGATTTAGTTATAACTCTGGATAATTCTTTTACAGATGCAGTGAGTTTTTTCTCAATAGCTTCTTTAAGAGGTTCATAGGAAGTGTAGCTAAGCTTTCCTCCATTTCTTATAACGTAGAACATATATGAAGTTACATCTGTTCTAAATCCTTTTGCAGAATTTTCAGAGATGCCAATATGTTCTTCTATTGATCTCATGAAAGTTTCATCTGGTTCCAGTTCTTCTCCTGTAGATTGATCCTTAATTTTATTGTTATTTACATAAGCTTCTGCATGGTCTAGGTAATTTTCAAAAAGACTTTCTGCCTGTTCTTTAAAACTATGAATAAAGGCTCTGGTTATTTCTTTTTCCAATACTTTGTTGTATTCTTTTCTAATGGTATCTTTTATAAAAGTTAAATATCTTTGTTTATCATCCTCAGCTATATCCAAATCTTTAACTGCTTTTGTCAAGCTTTCTATTACGCTAAGAGGGTTTATACAGTTGTATTCTGAGTTTGAAAGTGCACTGTCTAAAGCTTTTACTATAAATCTAGTAGAAATACCTGTCATTCCTTCTCTAGGACCTGCTTCCTCTTTTAATTCTGAGAAGTTGATTTTTTTAGTTGTACCTTTTTCAACTATATCTTCTCCGTTGTAAATTTTTAATTTTGTCATAGGATCTACTTTGTTGGAAGGTGAAAGTCTGGACAGAATTGCAAACATGGCGGCTATTTCTATGGTGTGTGGGGCTATATGCGCATTAAATTGACTTTTACCCAGTATCTTTTTATATATTTTTACTTCTTTGTTTAATTCCATACAGTAGGGAACTTCGATTTTTACTATTCTATCAAGTATTGCCTCATTAGTGTGGTCGGATTTAAATTTGTTCCATTCAGATTCATTGGAATGTGCCAAAATAATTCCATCAAAATAAATCATGGAACCTTTGCCTGGAGATGGAATTGATTTTTCCTGGGTAGCTGTAATTATTGTATGGAGATATTCTACATCATTTTTAAAAACCTCAATAAATTCTACAAGTCCTCTATTACCTACATTGAAAGCACCATTTAGCGAAAATATTCTAGGATCATCTTCCGGGTACATATCCATTTTAGATATATCAATAGAACCTGTGAGTACAGATGTATCTTGGTTGTTAGGGTCAACTGGAGGTACTACTCCAATGCCTTTTCTCGATCGTATGGAGAAATCAGTAGTAATTACAGGAAATTTTTCATATTCTCCGTTATATTCATGTTGTAACCTGTACTTGCAAATAGGGCATAAGTCACCTTCAATTTCCACACCTAGTGCTTTTTCAAAACTTTCTTTTAAATGTTTGGGTATAAGGTGCAGGGGTTCTTCTCTCATGGGGCATCCTTCAAGGGCATAAATGGGTTCTGAGGTTTCAAGGGCTTTTTTAATTGATTCCACTAGGGATGATTTACCAGCACCTACGGGACCTACTAAATAAAGTACCTGTCTGGATTCTTCTCCCCTCATTGCTGCCGAATGGAAGTAGCTTACTAATTTCATTATGACTTTATCAATTCCAAAAAAGTCATCTTTGAAAAAGTTATACTTTCTAATCGGCTCATTTCCATATAACTTTTTTATTTTTGGATTTTCTTCAGGCTTTAGAACTTCATAACCTTTATTCATTATAATATCATACATTCTTCTATGAGATAATTTTACGATTTTAGGGTTCTTTTTTACAATTTCTAAGTATTCCAGAAAAGTTCCTTTAAATTCATGCTTTTTTCTTATTTCTCTGTCTTTTTCAATTATATCCTTAAAGTTCATATTCTCCTCTCCTTTTTATTCTATTTATTAAATACTACGCATCATGGGTATTTATTATGTATAATAATTGATAGCACTATGGTTTCAACTTATCCGATGACTACCTGCTCTAATACTCCCACTTCTCCAAGTGTACGTGGCGAGCAGCTACGTCCCTGGATAACGATTTCCCCTAAAGGATAACGCCTTCTAAGTGCTGAATCACTAAGAAGGCTGTTAATAAGCATCAGCTTGAGTTAAAACTCCATCTGATGCCAAGAATTCTGTTTATAAGGATACAGACAAAAGTAAAGGGAAAACGTTCCAGCAGTAATAAATCCCGATGGAATGTTTTCCCTATTATTTAAGATCTTCTAGTAGTGATTTGAAATGTTCTAAGGCATGAATAAATTGATCTACTGTTTCTCTATCTATATTTTTTACAGTATCAGATATACAGTTGGAAATAAAAATTTGCCTTATATTTACTATGTCATTTTTTTCCTTAAATTCTTCTGATATAGATAGCTTTACGATTCTTCTATTAGTTTCAGGGATTTCTCGGGTTACAACACCTTGATTCACCAGACGATTTATTATACCGGATACAGTACTCTTTGCAAGCATTAAATGATTGCTCAACTCATTTAATGTCATACCTGGCTTTTTGTACAAATGAACTACGACTGATAGCTGAGGTGCCGTAAATCCATATTTACCTGCAATTTCCCTGAATTTATCGCCAATAATTTTATGGATACTTTTAAAAAGGTCAATTATTTTATCCGATTGCGCTAATATAAATTCATCATTTTGTGGCGGCAAGTTCTTTTGTGTTGGTATTGTGATCATCTCCCTTCCTTGTTTTTTTACTTTTCATCATTAAAGTTAAGACTATAGTGATAAATACTATAATAGAAGTAACAGCAATTGCATACGCCATAGCATCTATAGTGGCTTGTCCCTGGAGCAGTTTACTTAATGTAGATAATGCAGAAGCTTTAGCTGTTCCTTGAGGCTGACCTTCCTGCATATACGATCTTGTAAGTACATTTATTGTATCACCAGCGGATTTATTATAGATATTTATTTGTTCAGATAGTTTTAAATAATTGTAGTTAGTTTTGCTTTGTATTATGGCGGACATTACTGTTACACTGAGGGAACTTGCAATTTGTCTTATAGTACTGGAAATAGCGGATGCTTTTCCAATCAAGTTTTGTGGTACTACATTCATTCCTGCAGTATTAATTGGCATCATGGTAAATCCTAGCCCAATTGATCTTATGCATAGAATAAAAGTTATCATCTCTCTACTGGAATTCATATTTATTAAAACTGAAAGATGGTAGGAACTTAAGGCTAGTATTATAAGTCCAGGTATAACTAGAGGCTTGGCACCGATTTTATCAAACAAGTTACCGCTTACAGGCATTAGTATTCCAACTACAAGTGCAGCAGGCAGCATGATTAAGCCTGTTTCCATTGCCGTATATCCTCTTACATTCTGTAGGAATAGGGGCAGCACATACACTCCACCCATAAGTGCCATGGTCAAAACACAGATTATTATTTGACATATACTAAAATCAAATAATTTAAATACACTAAGATCCAAAAGTGGCTCCGGGTGAGTAAGTTCATTTATTATAAATAGTATAAGACTTAAGCATCCTAAAGTCAAAAGCAGGGGGTATTGTACTTTGTGCCAGTCAATTGAAGTCCATTCTCCAAGCACATATAAAATGCTTACTACTCCAATTGTAGAAGATAAAAATCCTATTATGTCAAAGGACTTAAATGTAATTTTTTTAGAACCCTTTAGTAAAAATCCAGCCAATATTACTCCCAGTATGCCTATGGGAACGTTGATATTGAAAATAAGCCTCCAGTTCATATTTTCAATAATATATCCACCTAAAGTAGGTCCTATGGAAGGTGCTGCCATGGAAGCTATCCCCCAAATACCAAGAGCTAGACCTATCTTATCCCTGGGAAATATTTCGTATATTATGGACATACCTACAGGCATTATCATGCCGCCGCCTAAAGCTTGGATAATACGAAATGATATCATAGATGTATTGTTCCAGGCAAATCCACACAGCATGGAGCCAAGAGTGAACATTGCAAGTGCAAACATATATATTTTTTTGGATCCGAAAACTTCCTGAAGATATCCTGTAAGGGGTATAATTGCTCCAAGAGCTAGGGTATAGGATGTAAGTATCCATTTTGAATCATCCATGGATACCCCAAATACTGCCATCATCTTTGGAATGGCGATATTAACTATACTGCTGTCCAGTATAGACATAAAGGTACCTATTACTACAACTATTAATGACAGCCAGCTGTATATGGATTCGTTATTGTTTTCTTCCATTACACCACCCCACTACTTTATGTGAATTTTAACAACGGCGTTGGTACCTGGAAGTATTTTGCTGTTAAATTTGTCTAGAGAAATCTTTACGGGTATTCTCTGGACTACTTTTGTAAATGTTCCGCTGGTAGTGGTTGGTATAATGGATAGCGCCGATTGGGCCGCCTCTCCTACGGATTTAACATTGCCTGTAAACTTTTTAGAATCATATTCATCTATAGAAATGTCAACTAGCTGCCCAACTCTTATTTTGCCAAGCTTTGTTTCCTCTATATTAGCAGTTATATAAAGTTTATTTGGATCTATTAAAGTAGCCAAAGTTTGTCCCGAAGACCAAATTTCACCAATGGTTCCCTGCTTTTTAATAATTATACCATTTATGGGAGATCTTATTAAAGACTTATCTACATCTGAATCAGCCAGGTTTGACATTTCCTGACGGGCCAATATTTGATTTTTAATAACAGTATCACCTTCATCTACATTGAGTTCTAATAGTTTTCCACTGATTTGAGGGATTACATTTACTAAGTCCGCATCTACTTTTGCATCGTCTGTTGAAATATAATAGGTGTTTTCATACCAATAATAAAATCCTATACTGCTGAGTGCTGATGCAATTAATACTAATATTCCTACAATCAGTATTTTCCGTTTTTGTTTCATATTTGAAATACCTTCTTTCTCTATTTTTTAAGTCCAATTTCGGCAAACATACCAGGCTTTAACTCAGAATCTTTGTCTATTAGGCTTACCTTAACTAAAATATCCCTACTTTCAGAATTTAAATTAGAGTTTATAACGACTATTTTTCCTTTAAATTGCTTATCTGGTATTTCAGATATTTTTGCAACTACCTCTTGTCCTTCTTTAATCTGGTTTACAATATCTAAAGGCGCATAGGCATTTACATATAGATTGCTGGAATTTATTATAGAAAGAAGTATTTTATCAGTGGATGGTGTATCTCCTACATTGACATTTCTAGCATTTACTACTCCAGAAATAGGCGCGGTAATAGTAGCATTGCTGACAGCTGTTTGTGCAGTTTTTAAAGCTGCTTCGGCCTGGTTTACTTGAGCCTTGTAAACATCTATAGCAGATTTTGTAGGACCATTGTTTAACATGGCAAGTTGCTCCTGAGCAGTTTTAAGTTGTGCATCTGCTATAGCAAGCTGTTGATTGACTGAATCCAGTTCCTGCTGGGTTGCTGCACCCGCATTTACTAAAGCTTGTACACGGTCATAATTCTTTTTTATTGTTTCATAACTTTGGGAAGCACTGCTTACAGAAGCCTGAGCCTCAGCAACTTGTTCAGGACGGGTGCTATTTTGTGCGTTGGTTAAATTTGCATTTGCAGTGTTTAAAGCTGCCTGGGCTTGATCAACTTGCCCTTGAAGATCCTTTGTATCCAATTTAATAATTACATCACCCTCGTTTACTTTTGAACCTAAGTCAACAGATATTTCAGAAATTTTTGCAGAAACTTTTGAAGTTATATTTGCTTGTTCATTTGTTGAAATTTTTCCGCCCATTAAAAATTGATCACTAGTACTTTGATTGATGTTTTTAATATTTTTACTTGTAGTGTTTGTAGAACCGCAGCCTGTTAAAAATATTGCTATAGCCAGGCTAAATAAAATAGCTTTTTTCATATATAACCTCCCTGTATAATTTATATAAATTATTTTTATCTCAACTTTCGCAGCCTAAAAAAATTGTGAATTAATTAAGTGTTCATGCACTCTTTGCATTTTCCGTAAAAAATTAGACTGTGATTTTTAATTTTAAATTTATCTTTTACACATTTATAGTTTACACGGATATGGTTCACACAAAAACTGTTCACATAGCAACAGTTTTTATTATATACTTTTTTGTTTTCATATTCAAGAATATTATTCCAGCATCGTTGAAAGGTTTTTAAAAATTTAGACTGTGGTTTTCAATTTTAAATTTATGTTATTTGTTATGATGAAACAATTTTACTCTTGAAAAATCTGCCTTGTTGAATTGTTTTACACAAAGTATAAAGAACACAAAGATCTATTATTACATACTTCAGCTTCATCCATATAACTGAAGACAAGCAAATTAAATTTTATTATGAGGATTATATGGATGAAGATTATTATGTAAAGGACTAATAGTTGACATTTAGAAAAGATAGTTTATAAAAAGTTATTTTTTGATACTTGACATATGGTCATATTTTAATTAAAATAAAGTTTAGAATTTAAGTGAAAAATACACTTTAAATTGGTCCTGTGAGGCCAGAAAGAGGTATATTATGGGTAAGTTTTTTTATATCCTAAAAAAAATAAACAGTTTTGTATTTAAATATAGAAACTTTGGCAATAGAAAGATTGTTTTTAAAATAATTTTTCTATTGCCTTTTTTGTTTTTTAAAATGGATAGGTGTATTTTTACTTGTAAAAATGCAGGAGGTATATTATGAAAGCAAAACTTATATTGGAAAATGGAAGTACTTTCCAAGGGGAAGCCTTTGGGTATTTAAAAGATACTATAGGTGAAGTGGTATTTAACACTGGAATGACAGGGTATGAAGAAATACTTACAGATCCATCCTATTATGGTCAGATAGTAACTATGACATATCCCCTTATAGGAAATTATGGAATTAACTTAGAAGATATGGAATCAACTACGCCAAAGGTAAAAGGGTTCATTGTAAGAGAAGCATGTAGTTATTCCAGCAACTTCAGATCTGAACTCGAACTTTGTGACTACCTTAAAACAAATAAAATTTTGGGACTTTCTGGAATTGATACTAGGGCACTTACGAAAATGCTGAGAACAAATGGTACCATGAAGGGAATTATAACCATAGAAAATCTGGATTTCGCCGCTGTAGAAGATAAGATTAAGTCTTTTTCCAATAAAAATGCAGTATCTAAGGTGAGTACGGAGGAAAAATATATTGTAGGTGAAGGCAAAAAAAATATTGCTATTTTGGATTTTGGAATTAAAAAAACAATGGTAAAGGCATTTGTAGATAGAGGATGTAAGGTAACTGTATTTCCTTCAAATACTAAAGCAGAAGATGTACTTCAAATCGACCCGGACTTGATATTCTTATCAAATGGTCCGGGAGACCCAGATGATCTTACCTGTGAAATTGAAAATATAAAAAAACTTATAGGCAAAAAACCTATTACAGGAATATGTCTTGGACATCAACTTTTGGCTTTAGCTCTTGGTGGGAGCACAGCAAAACTTAAATTTGGCCATAGGGGATGTAATCATCCTGTAAAAGACCTTGCAGGTGGTAGAGTGCATATAACTTCTCAAAATCATGGCTATTATGTAAATAAACTGCCTGAAGAAATGGAAATAACCCATGTAAGTTTAAACGATGGAACTATAGAAGGAATGAAGCATAAAAGTCTTCCTATATTCTCAATACAATTTCATCCAGAAGCATGTCCGGGACCGGAAGACAACAACTATATATTTGATGAATTTATGAGATATGCACTTTAAAATAGTTGAGAGTTGAGAGTTGAAAGTTGAGAATTGATAATTGTGAACTGTGAATTGTGCATTGAATTGAATAGAAGGGAGATAGGTTTTATGCCTTTAAATAAAAATATTAAAAAAGTACTTGTAATAGGATCTGGTCCTATAATTATAGGTCAGGCAGCGGAGTTTGACTATTCCGGAACTCAGGCTTGTGAATCTCTTAGAGAAGAGGGAGTAGAAGTTGTACTTATAAATAGCAATCCTGCAACTATAATGACAGATAGGGAAGTTGCAGATAAAGTTTATATAGAGCCACTTACAGTGGAATTTGTAGAAAAAGTTATAAAAAAAGAAAGACCGGACAGTCTTTTAGCAGGCATGGGTGGACAGACTGCATTAAATTTGACAGTAGAATTGTATGAAAAGAAAATACTTGAAAAATATAACGTAAATATAATAGGCACCTCTATAGAAGCTATAAAAAAAGGTGAAGATAGGGAACTTTTTAGAGATACCATGAATAAAATAAATCAGCCTGTTGTGGAAAGTGAAATAATAACGGATATAGAAAGTGGCAAAAAATTTGCAAACAGAATAGGTTATCCTGTTATAGTAAGGCCTGCATATACATTAGGTGGAACAGGCGGTGGAATAGCTGAAAATGAAGAACAGCTGGAAACCATACTGGAATCGGGGCTAGAACTCAGCTCCATAGGTCAAGTACTTCTTGAAAGAAGTATAAAAGGCTGGAAAGAAATCGAATATGAAGTTATGAGAGACAGCTTTGGAAACTGCATAACCGTATGTAATATGGAAAATGTAGATCCTGTTGGAATTCATACAGGAGACAGTATAGTAGTAGCTCCCAGTCAGACATTATCTGATAAGGAATATCAAATGCTTAGAACTGCCTCTATTAATATAATAAATGAGGTTGGAATAGAAGGTGGATGCAATGTTCAACTGGCACTTAATCCGAAATCTTTTGAATATGCAGTTATAGAGATAAATCCAAGGGTAAGTCGTTCTTCAGCTCTGGCATCAAAGGCTACTGGATATCCTATTGCAAAGGTTGCAGCTAAAATAGCTCTTGGATATGGACTGGATGAGATAAAAAATGCAGTTACTAAAAAGACCTATGCTTGTTTTGAACCATCTCTTGACTATGTGGTGGTAAAAATACCCAAATGGCCTTTTGACAAATTTCACAATGCGGATAGGGAACTTGGTACAAAAATGATGGCTACAGGTGAAATAATGGCAATAGGTAGTAACTTTGAGGCTGCATTTTTAAAAGGCGTAAGATCTCTTGAAATAGGAGCTTATTCTTTAGAATATAAAAAATTTAAAGACTTTACCATGAAAGAACTTAAAGAAAGAATAGCATATCCTGATGATGAAAGAATATTTGCAATGGCAGAAATGATTAGGAGAAAATATAGAATTGAAAAGTTAGCAGAAATTACGGGAATAGATATATTCTTTATAAAGAAATTTCAGTGGATAATAGGTGAAGAAGAAAAATTAAAATCAAGTGATATTTCTAATATGGATAAAGAGTGGCTAACTCTGCTTAAGAAAAAAGGATTTTCAGATAAGGGCATAGCAGATATGCTCCGTATCTCTCCAGAGGAAGTGTATAAACTTAGAAATATATGGAGCATAACACCTGCCTATAAAATGGTAGATACCTGTGGTGGAGAATTTGAAGCCCTGTCACCTTATTATTATTCTACCTATGAAGAGTATGACGAAGTTGAGGCTTCAGATAACAAGAAAGTTATTGTAATAGGTTCAGGACCTATTAGAATAGGTCAGGGAATAGAATTTGACTATGCCTCTGTTCACTGTATAAAAACCCTTAGAAAATTAAATATAGAAACTATCATAATAAATAATAACCCTGAAACTGTAAGCACGGACTTTGATATTTCAGATAAATTGTATTTTGAGCCTATAACCGAAGAAGATGTGTTAAGTATAATAGATAAAGAAAAACCGTATGGTGTAATACTTCAGTTTGGTGGAGAAACTGCCATAAAATTAGCAGAATTTTTGAAGGAAAAAAATATAGTTACTCTTGGTACAACGGCAGATCAGATAGATATGGCAGAAGATAGGGAAAAGTTTGATGACCTTCTAGAAAAATTAAATATAAGTAGACCTAAGGGAAAAGGAGTATGGTCTGTAGGAGAAGGATTGGAAGAAGCAAGAAGATTGGAATTTCCTGTGCTTGTAAGGCCATCTTATGTACTTGGGGGACAGGGCATGGAAATAACTTATGATGAAAAAGAACTTATTTACTATCTGTCTATGGCTTTTAAGAAAGATAGAAAAAATCCTATATTAATAGATAAATATTTGATGGGACGAGAGATAGAGGTAGATGCCATTTGTGATGGTCAGGATGTACTTATACCAGGAATTATGGAACATCTTGAGAGGGCTGGGGTGCACTCTGGTGATAGTATAACCATGTATCCAAGTCAGAATATAAGTGATGAAATGAAGAAAAGAATATTGGATTATACTGTAAAACTTGCAATTGGAATAGGAATAAAAGGTATGATTAACATTCAGTTTATAGAGTACAAGGAAAATCTTTATGTAATAGAAGTAAATCCAAGGGCTTCAAGGACGGTACCATATATAAGCAAAGTGAGTGGTGTACCTATAGTTGATATTGCAACTAGGGTAACTTTAGGTGAAAAGTTGAAGGATATTGGGTATGGAGTTGGAATTTCAGAAGAACCAAATATAGTAGCAGTTAAAGTCCCTGTATTTTCTACCCAGAAGCTTCCAAATGTAGAAATATCTCTGGGACCTGAAATGAGATCGACTGGGGAAGTGCTTGGAGTTTCAAATACTCTTACAGGAGCACTTTATAAAGGATTTTTAGCTGCAGGCATGTTTTCCAATATGAAAAATGGAGTAATGCTTGCTACTATAGGAGATCATGATAAACAAGAATTTTTGCCTATAGCTAGAGAGATTTATAAGATGGGAATAAAGTTTATGGCGACTAAAAATACGGCAAAACTTCTAAGAGATAATGAAATTGAAGTTAAAGAAATTAGAAAAATGAACGAAGAAAATCCTAATATAATAGATGTTATAAAAAATGAAGAAGTGGATTTAGTTATAAATACACCTACTAAAGGAAATGACTCTAGAAGAGATGGATTTCATATAAGAAGGATGGCTGTGGAGAGAAATATTCAAGTAATAACTTCTCTAGATACATTCAGAGCTATGACATATGTTAAATCAAAGAATGTAGATTATGATAAATTAGATGTGTTTTCAGAATATAAGTAAAAAAATATACTTAATGAAAGGTTTGCAGTTATGAATGATATAAATGATATAAAGGAACTTACAGAAAAATATTATCCCCAAATAGTTGAATTAAGAAGATATTTTCATAAATATCCAGAGCTAAGTAAAAAAGAATTTGGTACTCAAAGAAAAATTATTGAAGTGCTAGAAAATTTAGATTTAGATATTAGAAAAGCTGCTGGTACAGGAGTTATTGTCGAATTAAAAGGCGAAAAACCAGGCAAAACAATAGCAGTTAGAGCAGACATGGATGCACTTGCTATAGAAGATGAATGTGGAAAGTCTTATCAATCACAAAATAAAGGTGCATGCCATGCTTGTGGCCACGATGGACATATTGCTATGCTTTTGGGAGTTGTAAAAGTACTTAGTAATCTTCGTCATAAGATACAAGGAACTGTAAGATTCATATTTCAACCTAGTGAAGAAGAAGTAGCTGATGGATCAGGAGCAGCAGCAATTATAGCTGATGGTGGATTAAAAGATGTAGATGCCATTATTGGGGCTCATTTATGGCAGCCTGTTAAATTCGGAACGGTAGGAATATCAGCTGGTCCAATGATGGCAGCAAGTGATGAATTTAAAATAACCATTCAGGGAAAAGCAGGCCATGCCTCCATGCCCCACCAAACTATAGATTCCATATTAACCGCATCTCAAATAGTAGTTGCATTAAATACAATTGTAGGAAGAGATGTAGATCCAATGAAACAAGCTGTTGTTTCTGTTGGAGTGTTTAACTCAGGACGTGTTTATAATTCTATAGCAGGAAGAGCTGAACTAAAGGGAACAATAAGGGCTCTTGATGAAAATGTGCGTGAGAGAGTATTTGACCATATAAAAAAGATTGTAGAAGATGTATGTGACATGGCAGGGGCAAAATGCAAAATTGAGAGAGATGTATGCACTTATGTTCTTGTAAATGATCCTAAAGTTACTAGTGTAGTGCTGGAAGCAGGCAAAGAAGTCATTGGGCATAAAGCACATTCTATAGATCCTTTTATGAGTAGTGAAGATTTTTCTTATTATTTACAAAAGGTTCCAGGATGTTTTATTTTTGTAGGTGTGGATAATCCTGAAAAAGGTATTGTATATCCACAGCACCATCCAAAGTACGATATAGACGAAAGAGCAATGGTCTACGGAATAGAAATTATGAGTAGTGCCGCTTTGAAATTACTTTTAAATTAGAATAGACTTATCAAAATATTTAATGATGTAAAGGGTGCAAAAATGTACGTAATATCCATGGACTTATTTGATTTTTATCAATATAAGTCCATTGATGATTATTATGTATAATAGGTTTTGGAAAGTAAGGTATATTTTAATCCGCTGGAAATATAACTTTAAAAGTAGATCCTTTACCTACAGTACTTGATACATCTATAGTCCCATTATGTTCTTCCACTATGCACTTTGCAATAGATAGTCCAAGACCGAAATTTCCATCTCTACGAGATCTTGACTTATCAACTTTGTAAAATCTCTCAAAGATTTTATTTAAATTCTCTGGAGCGATACCTTCCCCTGTGTCAGATACTGTTATTTCAACTTTATTTTTTATTTTTTGTAAAGTTATTTTGATGGAGCCACCTTCAGGGGTATGCTTTATTGCATTGTCAATTAAGATAGTTATCAGTTGGTTGATCCTTCCTTCATTTCCTAAAAAAATTATATTCTGGTGAATATTTGATAAAATAGTTATTTTATATTTTGCGGCAACTGGTTCAAGAGGAATTACAGATTTAGTGACAGCACTGCTTATATCAAAGGAAGAAGTATCAAATCCGCTTTTACAGGAATCTGATCTAGCAAGAAATAAAAGATCTTCTATGAGTTTAGTCATTCTTGTAGTTTCAAGTTTAATATTTTTAAGCCACTTACCCTGGCTTTCTACAGTTTCATCTTTATTATCTAGAACTATATCTAAATTAGTAGTTATAACTGCAAGAGGAGTTCGAAGTTCATGGGATGCATCTGCAGTAAAAGCTTTTTGTTTTTCCCATGCACTTATAATAGGTTTTAAAGACATATTGGCAAGGAATAAACTTATTATAAATACAAAAACAAGGCTTATTATATAAATTGTTACAGATATAATAATTAACCGGCGCAGTACTTCATCATCGAAAGTCTTATCTTGAAAAACCACAATAAAACCATAATTTTTAGGAACTTTAATATACCTCAAAATATAATTTTTATATGTTGCGGTACCTCTTGGTTTATTTTTCTTTAATATTTGTTCTAATAGTTCATTACAACTCTTTTCAGATAATGGAGAATTAGGAGATATTTCTCCTATTTCGCCTTGTGGGTTTATTTTTATAAAAAAACCTTCAGAAGAAGTCATGTTTTTATCATGAGGTCCGGAGGGTGGAATACTTTCCATTTCAGCGGTTTTATCCATATGCATATATGAAGAGTGTTCAAAACTTGTGTCCATAAGTATATATATACCTGAAAATATAGTTATTAATACTAAACTTGTAAGTATTAAATTGATTAGAATGAGTTGTATTTTTAATTTACGAAACATAATTAAACCTCTTTTAAGCAGTAGCCTATACCTCGTATAGTTTCAATGACTACATTACATTTTAATTTCCTTAGCTTCTTTCTCAAATAGGAAAAGTACACTTCAATATTGTTATTCATTTCTATGTCGGAATCGAGACCCCATACTCTGTCTAGAATCTGATCTTTAGTTAGCACTTGATTTTTATTACGCGCTAAAAGTTCTAGAAGTTGGGATTCTTTTGTAGTGAGTTTAGTCTTATTGCCATTGCATTCAATTTCTCCTCTTAGTGGGTCAAAAGTTAATGAGGACAACTTAATATTTCCATGCTGGATAAAGTCTGTATGCCTTCTACTTAAAGCTCGTACTCTTGCTAATAGTTCCTCTTTGGAAAAGGGTTTTATAAGATAATCATCTGCTCCATTGTCAAGTCCTTCAACTCTGTTTTCAATTGAATCCATAGCAGTAAGCATGATTACTGGAATGTCTATTCCATTTTTTCTAATGCATTTTAAAATATCCAATCCATTTTTTTCAGGAAGCATTCTATCAAGTATTATTAGGTCATATATTTTGGATTCAGCCATTTCCTGTCCAGTGATTCCATCATAAGCTGCATCCACAGCGTAGTTATTTTTCTTTAAAATATAAACTAGGGCATCTGAAAGCATGACCTCATCTTCAATTAAAAGCAATCTCATAATAAATATTTCCCTCCTTTATTTAAATATTATACTATAAAGTTGTGTGATTTTAAGTAGTATAATAAATTATATTTATTATTTAAATTTAATTTAGAGTTATTATTATCATTTTAAGTTTGTTTTAAGGTTGAAACCTCAAAATAATAACTAAGTTAATAATAACTAAGTTAGATTTATAAAATTTCTAATATTAATATTGAGGTGAATAAAATGAGCGATAACGTAATTTATTCTATAGTAGTACCACTGTATAATGAGGAAATGGTAATAGATGAAAGCTATAGAAGACTTAAAGAAGTTATGGATTCTACTTTAGAGAGTTATGAAATTATATTTATAAATGACGGAAGTAGTGATAAGACTAGGGAAAAGACAGAAAAGATATGCAGTGAGGATGAGAATATAAGACTTATTAATTTTTCAAGAAATTTTGGTCATCAATGTGCTATAACTGCAGGAATGGAAAATTCTATAGGGAAAGCTGTAGTTGTAATAGATGCAGATCTTCAGGACCCCCCGGAAGTTATTTTAGATATGATTAAGAAGTGGAAGGAAGGCTATGATGTTGTCTATGGAAAACGAGCTAAGAGGGAAGGAGAATCATTCTTTAAAAAATTTACAGCAAGGTCATTTTATAGATTATTAAAGAGTATGACTAGCATTGACATTCCTGTAGACACTGGAGATTTTAGACTTATAGATAGGAAAGTGTGCAATACATTGAATTCACTTCCTGAAAGAAACAGATATGTAAGGGGACTTGTAAGTTGGGTTGGGTACAAACAGACATTTGTGGAATTTGTAAGACATGAAAGATTTGCAGGAGACAGTAAATATCCACTTAAAAAAATGATGAAACTGGCTTTCGATGGTATAACTTCATTTTCCTATAAACCGCTTATACTTTCTGGATATTTGGGAGGACTATCACTTTTTATTGGATTTGTTTCAATCATAGTTGATTTTATAAAATGTATAGTACAGAAAACAAGCATAGTGAATTTTGGACTTTTAATATCAATTAATTTGATAATGTTTGGGATAATATTAAGTTGCATGGGTATAATAGGGCAGTACATTGGAAGAATTTTTGATGAAAGTAAGGCAAGACCTAATTATATTATCGAAAATATAGTAAATAAGAGAAAGGAGTAGATGAATATGGATCAATTGATTAAAACTATGGATTCTATTTTCAATGGTAAACTAAAACTACTAAGTCGTTTCTCTGCTACTGGTGTTATAAATACAGTGATAGATTTTGCTGTATTTACACTTTGTCAAAGTGTATTTGGACTGCATTATACTATAAGTCAAATTATAGGGTACAGTTTTGGGGTTATAAATAGTTTCATATTCAATAAAAAGTGGACTTTTGAATACAAAACTTCAGGGAAAAAGGTAATTCGAGAGTTATCTCAATTTGTAATGGTAAATTTGATTTCACTTATTGCAACACTTGTATGTATGAAATTTTTAGTAAGTGATTTTAATTTAAATGTCTATTTATCAAAAATAATTGTAACACTCATAGCTCAGGTAATAAATTTTTTATTATATAAAATCTGGGTGTTCAACTAAGGAGGAAAATTTATGAAAAAATTGAAATTTACAAAAGAAAGATTTGCACTATGTATAATTTTGGTCATATCTGCGATATTGAATTTTGCAAATTTAACTATAGAGGGATACGGAAATGGATATTATGCTGCAGGTGTAAAGAGTATGCTCATGAATTTTAAAAATTTCTTTTTCGTATCATTTGACCCAGCAGGATTTGTATCCATTGATAAACCGCCTTTAGGTTTCTGGATACAGACTATATCAGCGAAAATATTTGGATTTAGTGGATGGAGTATACTATTTCCCGAGGCTCTTGCCGGAGTAATTTCAGTTGGAATTTTATATTATATAGTAAAAAGATCTTTTGGGAAGATAGCAGGACTTATCTCAGCTCTATGCCTTGCAATAACACCAGTTTTTGTGGCAACCAGCAGAAATAATACTATAGACAATTTATTAATTATGATGCTGCTTTTTGCCTGCTTATTTTTATCTAAAGCTGCTGAAAAAGGTAAACTTAAATATCTTATAATAAGTTTAGTTTTTGTAGGATTAGGGTTTAATATAAAAATGCTTCAGGCATATATGATAGTTCCTGCTCTATATATAACTTATTTGATTTCTTCAACTGTACCTGTAAAACAGAGGATAAAACATTTGATTATAAGTACACTTATCCTTGGAGTAATATCTTTATCTTGGGCAGTAGCAGTGGATTTGGTTCCATCACAAAATAGACCTTTTATAGGAAGTAGTACAAATAACACCGTTACTGAACTTATATTTGGACATAATGGTCTAGAAAGACTCAGCAGTACTAGTGGTGGTATGGGTGGAGGACCATCAGGAAAGAAACAAAATTCTCAATCTAAAAATAGTTCTAGCAAAGATCAGGCAAATTCACAAAGTGGAAACAGTAATGCTCCTAGTGGAATGACACCTCCACAAAATTCAGGAAATTCTAATGGCCAGGGATCTGGAAGTTCTGCTCAAGGTCCACAAGGAGGTCCAGGAGGTCAGAATACACAAAGCAATTCCAAAAATCAAGGTGGAGGACCTGGCGGTGGCGGACCTGGTGGATCAAATGGACTTTCAGGAAGCTTTGGAGGACAGACAACAGCGAGCATTACCAGATTATTTTCTAAAAATGTTCTATCAGACCAGATAGTTTGGTTTTTACCTCTAGCTATATTTGGATTTATTGCAGCTGCAATAATAGAAAAACTTAAATTCCCATTTAACAATAGGAAAAAACTAGATTTAGTACTATGGATATTATGGTTGTTACCTGAATTCATATATTTCAGTTACACAAAAGGATTGTTCCATCCATATTATTTAACAATGCTAGCCCCTCCAATTGCAGCTTTATGTGGAATAGGACTTACTTCCATGTGGAAGCTATATAAGGAAGGCAGTATAAAATCGTGGATAATGCCTGCAGCATTTATTGCAGAAGGATTGGTACATCTTTTGATGTTATCCTATTTTACTACTACTATATCCACTACTATAAAATCTATAATTATAGCAGCTATCATATTGTGTTTTGCATCTGCTGCACTGCTTATAATATACAGGATAGTCAAGAGAGTAAATTTAGAACAATGTAATAATGGGAGGGTTGCTAAGATATTTACAGCACTTGCCCTTATAGGGATTTTAGTAACACCTGCTATCGGTTCTGCTGCTACTATAACTCACAGCTTAAGTTCTTTGCCTGCTGCAGGATTAGAGCTCCTGTCAAATAGTAAATCAGGAAATTCTGGGATGAATGGTGGAGAAAGCAGCAGTAAAAATTCAAAGCTTATAAAATTCCTTGACAGCCATATTTCAAATGAAAAATATGCTCTTGTAGTTTCGAGTTCTGCTACTGCTGAAGATATAATAATTGAAAGCGGCAAAAGTGTAATGGCCCTTGGAGGTTTTTCAGGATCTGACAAAATACTTTCCTTAAGTGAATTTAAACAAATGGTCAAAAAAGGTGAGGTAAGATATGTACTTACAGGAGGTATGGGAAAAGATTCCCAGGATATAATGAATTGGATTCAGAAAAATGGCAAAGCTGTTTCAACTACTGAATGGAAAGATACCACTAATTCTCAAGTTCAAAAAAGTTCAAATGCCAATAATACTGCTGCTAATGATAAAACAAATAACAGCTCAAAAGGAAATAGTAGTTCACATCCTCAGGGAATGGGAGGCATGGACAATCAAACACTATATGATTTAAAAGGCACTGTAAAATAGATATAGAGTTTCTAATTTAAAGGGGCTGTTGCAATAGCAATTTTTTAGATTGCTTTGAACAGTCCCTAATTTATTTTATTAAATTTTTAGATCTCAAGAAATCTTCAGCAATTTTTTTAGGTTGAGCTCCTCTGTCTACTTTATAATTCATTTGCTGCATATCTTTATCTGTAATTTGATTACTCAATTTAAGCAATAGTGGTTTAATTTCTGGATATTTCTTTAAAGTATCTTGTCTTATTAAAGGTACGGCATAATAAGGTGGGAAAAAATTTTTGTTATCTTTTAAAGTCTTGAGGTTGAATTTTTTCAATAATCCATCTGTAGAGAATGCATCTACTACTTGAGTTTCATTATTTTGAAGTGATGTATACCTCAATCCCCCATCCAAACCTTTTATATTTTTAAAATTTAAGTTATAAAGTTTCTGAAGTCCCACATATCCATCCTGCCTATTTTCAAATTCCATGGTACAACCCAAATTTAATGTATCACTTACCTTTGATAAATCAGATATTGTATTTAATCTATATCTATTAGCAGTATCTGTCCTTACAGCAAGTACATATGTGTTATTAAATCCAAGTGGTTTCAACCATTCTAATTTATAGTTTTTATCAAAATAATCTCTTACAATATTATAAACTTTTCCTGAATCACTTATAGAGCTTCTCTTCATTATATCTACAAGGCCTGTCCCTGTGTATTCCACATATAAATCTATATCATCAGATTTTAGAGCACTAAACACTACACTTGTGCCACCTAGATTTAATTTCCTTTCAACTTTATAATTCGTATTATTTTCAATTAAAGAAGCGAGCATATTTCCCATAATTAATTGTTCATTAAAATTCTTTGACCCAACAACTATAGTTTTTTTATTTTTAATATTATATATTCCAAAACCAGATATTATAACAATTATTATAACAATTACTGATACTGCCCATTTGAAATGTTTCTTTTTAAAATTAAAACGTTTCTTTTTAGATAATGTATTGCTGCTAGAACTTTTAATTCCTCTAGGTGTTACAACGGTCTCTATTTTACCTATAATAAAATCCAGACCTATTGCAAGAATGCAAGCAGGTAAAGCTCCCGCTAATATCATATTATTGTTAACTGTTTGTACACCAGAAAACACCAAATATCCTAATCCTCCGGCACCTATAAAAGCAGCTATAGTCATTAGTCCTACAGCTGTAACTGCCGCAATTCTAATACCTGACATTATAACAGGCATAGCTAATGGAAATTGAACTTTTAATAAAACCTGACTTTGGGTAAGTCCTATACCTTTAGCAGCTTCCATAACACCGTCATCTATATTGTCAAGCCCTGTAAATGTACTCTTTACTATTGGTAAAAGTGAATACAAGACTACCATAGTTATAGCTGGCTTAGCACCTATACCGAGTACAGGTATCAAAAAACCAAGCAAAGCTAAACTCGGAATTGATTGTATGACATTTACTACAGCGATTACGGGAGTTGACAATTTTTTAACTCTAGTTATTAATATGCCTAGAGGTATTCCTATTACTACCGATATTAAAACTGCAAAAATAGTTAATTGGATATGCTGCATAAAAAGATCATATATCTGTACTCTTCTATCTGATACAAAATTTATAAAATTAAATATACCACTCACTATAGTTCTACCTCCTTGTCAATAAATTGATTGCTCAATACGGATATGAGACTGCTCCTGGTAATAAGCCCTATTAATACGCAATTTTTATTAACTACAGGTATATATCCTATTTTTAGATGCTGTATTTTTTCTAAAACATCTAATATGGAATCATCCTCATTGACTGTTGTAATATCTGTTGCCATAATATCATTTAATTTTGTGGTGTTTTCGCCTTTTTTTCTAATATTTTTTAAAGTTACCATTCCTTTTAATCTTTCTTGGTTATCTACTACTAATACACTATCTACATGGTTAGATTTCATTATTTGAATTGATTGAAGTACAGTTCTTTCAGGAGTGCATTTTACAGGATCTTTTATCATTATATCCTTTACTTTAATTAACTCTGGTTGATCCCATATTTTATCTTTGCCAATAAATTCTTTAACAAATTCATTAGCTGGATTACGTAGTATTTGTTCTGGGGTATTAAACTGAATTATTTCACCATCTTTCATAATACAAATTCTATCTCCTAATTTTAAAGCTTCATCCATATCATGAGTCACAAATATTACAGTCTTTTTTAAACTTTGCTGTATATTAAAAACTTCATTTTGAAGTTGATTCCTAGTTATTGGATCCAATGCACTAAAAGGTTCATCCATAAGAATTATTTCGGGATTCATGGCAAAAGCTCTAGCTATACCCACCTTTTGCTGTTGTCCACCACTTAATTCATGTGGATATTTATGAGCATATTCCTCTGGATTAAGTTCAACAAGTTTTAATAATTCGTATACTTTTTGTTTGATTTTTTCTTCAGTAATTTTTTCTAAGCTAGGTATAAGAGATATATTTTTTTCTACAGTAAGATGTGGAAGTAATCCAGTTTGTTGTATTACATAGCCCATATTTCTTCTAAGCTTTATATCATCTTCAAATTCAATATTTTTGCCATCAATAAATATAGTTCCTGATGTAGGCTTTATTAATTTATTTATCATTTTAAGCGTAGTAGTTTTACCACAACCGCTGGGTCCAATAATAACTACTAATTCACCTTTGTTTATGGAAATATTTATATTTTTCAATATCGGTTTTCCATCAATTGTTTTACATATGTTTTTAAAATCTATCATAATTTACCTCCTCTATATATTTTTCATAATTATTATGAAAAATATTTAAATGTATAATTTTTAAAGTGTCGATTAATTACATCCACAAATTAATTTTTCATAATATTCTTGAAAATTTAGATTATATTTATCCAAGAAAAGATATTTAAGGACACTGGCATGAAAATCAAACTATTAAATATTATGGTAATAAAATTTTGATTTGTTAGATTTTACATAGATAAAATAATAAACTCCATTACTTAATTTTAGAAATAAGTTTTTATAGAAGTGTAAAAGTAACAACTTTATGATATCATAAAGTTGTTACTTTTACAAATATTTTTGTAATTTCCAGTAAATAATAGCTGAAATTTATCTGATGACTCTATCCGTTTCAAGTCTATGCTGCTGGCGATTGTGTTCTTGATTATGGGAGTACTATAGTACTAATTTTAGGTAGTTGATTCTTTTTATAATAATGTTATAATTAAGATGAAAATTAATGTTGTAAAATAAAATTTAATAGATAATAGTAATCGTATAGGTTTAATTACATTTAATTAAAAGGAAATTTTGTAAAAACCTTTTAACACTTAGTTAAAAGGTTTTTTAGGTATTTTTGGTTATATAATAAAATTATATTTTAATTATAATATATTCAGTTTTAGCAGTTTAAGCAAATTGCGAAGCAATTTGCTTAGTGACAAGTTATAAATGACAAGTGACAAGTTAAGGTTGATTTTTTGCTAACGCAAAAGAATCTTTAAATTTATATAAGTCAGCAATGTTTCGCTTTAGCGAAACGAACTATCAAAAATTTAATTAAAGATTTTTTGTAGTGAAATGGAAAAAATCCTCATTCACTTATCACTTGTAACTTGTAACTTGTAACTTGTAACTTGTAACTTGTAACTTGTAACTAAAAAGTTTGCGTCGTAATTTTTTTGGTTTTCATAGCATAGCGGAGAAAAATCTACCGAAATTGTGCATTGTGAACTGTGAAAAGTTGAATAATATACTTGTAAATATTGGAGCTGATGTAATGATACAACTTATTGGGGTAAAAAGTGAATGTGATATTGAGATAAGGCAGAAATTCTCTATTATATCGTCAAAATTAGAAAATAAATTAAAAGATATTTATAAAATTACAGGAAATGTTTTAATCTTGAGTACTTGTAACAGAACAGAAATATATGTGGATTTTAATACACAAGGAGAAGAACTAATAAATGCTATATTTGATGCATTAGGTTGGAGCAGGGAACTTATGCCATACACCTTCTATGCAAAAGATAAACATGCCATTAAGCATCTAATGGAAGTAAGTTGTGGGTTTCATTCTAAAATTTTGGGAGAAGATCAAATTTTGGGACAAATTAAGACTGCATATAATATGGCATTAAAAGTTAAAACTATAAAAGGACAGCTTCAGAGACTAATTCAGAATGCAATAACCTGTGGTAAGAAGTTTAAACATGCCTGTGAAATATATAAAATACCTGTATCTGTACCATCGATAGCTGTTAAAGAGGCAGAAAAGAGAAAAATAAAAAGATATATGGTAATAGGGTTTGGAGAAATAGGAAGCCTTGTCCTCAAATATTTAGCTGGCTTGAATACTGAAATTGTATATATCGTGGTACGTGATTTAAATAAGGCTAAAAATTTATATCAAAACTGTAATTGGATTAAATTCATAACCTTTAAAGAAAGAAAAGATTATTATAACAATGTGGATTGTATTATAAGTTGTACTTCTGCGCCTCATGCACTAATCTATAAAGAAGAACTTCCTAAAAAGAAATTTCTTATATTTGACCTTGCAGTACCGAAAGATGTAGATGTAGGTGTATTAACTCTTCCAGATGTCCAAGTATATGATATAGATAATATAAGCAGTATTGATGAAAATAATAAGATTATGCGAAAAGAAAAAATGGAAAAGTACAGGTATATCATCCAAGAATATATAGATGAATTTATAAAATGGCAGTCTTTAGATGAACTTTCTCCAGAAATACAGAAAATGAAAAATTTTGGAGATCAAATATGTAAAAAGAGGATAGAGACTTTTAAAAATAAAAGGTATACCAAGGATAATGAATTACTCGTACAAACTATGATACAGAGCACGGCTAAAGTTTATATAAACAGGGCTATAGGTACATTAAAAGAAGCAAAACTTCAAGGAAAAGAGGATGAATATTTAAAGTTTATAAATAAAATATTCTGCTAATGATAAAGAAATGGAGATGTAAAAATTAATGAGAAATGATGATATATTTAATGAATCTAAATTATATATGCCAGGAGGAGTAAATAGTCCTGTTAGAGCTTTTAAAGATGTTCCTTTGAATCCACCTGTTATAAAAAAGGGAAAAGGGGCTTATATCTACGATGAAGATGGTAATAAATACATAGATTTTGTATGCTCCTGGGGACCTATGATTTTAGGACATTGTGATGATGATGTGGTAAAAGCTATAAAGGATACAAGTGAAAATGCTATATCCTTTGGGGCTACTACAGAGCTTGAACTGGAGCTTGCAAAATATGTATGTACCACTTTAGATAATGTAGAAATGCTTAGAATGGTAAACTCAGGAACAGAAGCTACTATGAGTGCAGTAAAGCTTGCTAGAGGATATACGGGAAGAAAGAAAATAATAAAATTTGCAGGCTGTTATCATGGCCATTTTGATGATTTTTTAGTAGAAGCAGGTTCTGGAATCATGACAGAAGGAATCCCAGGAAGTGCTGGAGTTCCTGAAGATAGTGTAAAAAACACTTTAATAGCTAGATATAATGATTTTTCCAGTGTAGAGGAAATTTTTAAGAAGCAGGGCAAAGATATTGCAGCAATTATAGTAGAACCTGTAGCAGGAAATATGGGCGTAATTCCTGGGGATGCTAACTTTTTAAAAGGGCTTCGCAGTATTTGTGATAAAAATGGAACCTTGCTTATTTTTGATGAAGTAATGAGTGGATTTAGAGTAGCATATAAAGGTGCCCAGAGTCTTTATGGAATAAAACCGGATATAACTACTTTTGCAAAAATTATAGGTGGAGGTCTTCCTTGTGGTGCCTATGGTGGAAGAAAAGAAATAATGGAAAAACTCTCGCCAATGGGGCCTGTCTATCAGGCAGGAACAATGTCCGGAAATCCTCTTGTAATGGCTGCAGGAATTGCAACTTTAAAGAAAATGCACGACAATCCTGAATACTATGCACATCTTGAAAAATTAGGTGCAAAATTGGAACAGGGCGTAAAAGATATAGCAAAACAGAAAGGTATAAATGTTGTAGTAAATAGATGCGGTGCAATGTTTTCTATATTCTTTACTAAAGATTCAGAAGTTAGAAATTATGAAGATGCTAAAAAATGTGATACTGCTCTTTTTGCAAAGTATTTTCAGCATATGTTAAGCAAAGGCATATATATTGCACCTTCCCAATTTGAGGCTGTATTTTTAAATGTAAAGCACACTGAGGGGGACATTGATAAATTCTTAGAGACATTTAGTACATTTGAAGCTTAAAAAAATAACGTACCTAGATTTGATTTACACAAATCTAGGTACGTTATTTTTTATTTTGTATTATTGCTATCTGTATAAGTTTTTAAATCGTACAACTGACCTGACATACCCATTTTAGGAGTCATACTATTCGAATTGTTATTTGTTTGATCAACATTACTATATTTGCTAGTGGAAACAAGTGTTCCGTTTTTTTGTGCCCAACTCATAATAGCACTATTTGAATTTTCACTGCTATTTTGATTATTCATACTTCTAGAACTACTTACCATTACATATCTTACTTCTCCATTTTTAACCATTTGCTTGAATTTATTCAAACTTATAATGTTATCACTTCCGCCAAAACCACCGAGTGTCATTACTGGTTTCCCTGTTTTAATAATAATATTTGAAGCATCACCTGAAGTAGAAACTACTAATAAATATTTTTCAGTAGTATTATTTTTTTCTAAAAATTCAATAAGTTTTGAACTACTACTTATATTCGACATACCGTCATTTCTACTACTACCAGATAAAAGTTCTAATCCTGCTGCTGGGAAAGAGCCATTTACTTTTGTAAATATTACTGTTGAAGATCCAACAAAAGGAGTTAGTAAAAGTCCTAAAAATGCTGCACCAACAAGTATTTTCTTTAATCTTATTACGTTGTCATCATTTTTATTCTTGACTAAATTTAAAATTGAAAGAACAATTGATGAAACAAAACATAATATTATTAATAAAACCATAAGTACTTTAACAATTGAAGAGTAGCTAATGAAATAATATAACATTAAAAGTTGTGCTGCACCATTAGCTAAAAGAGCTATTGGCAATAACCAAGATTTCCATCCACCTTCTTTATAGAATGTCCACATTGCAGTAATCCCAATTCCAGCAAGTGCTGCTGTTGGAGGGGCAAGCATTGTTAAGTAGTATGGATGGGATGTTCCTGTATTAAAACTAAAATACAAGAATACTGGAACAAACCAAACTGACCATAAAATTAAAGATTGTTTTCTCTTATTATCTAACTTTAATCCAACTTTTTCTTTGAAAAATGCTGCGAACATTCCAAATATAGCAAGTGGTATAAACCAGACGATTTGATCTGAAAGTACGTTTTTAGAAAATAATCTAGTTATACCTTGCGTAGTTTGTTCTTGAAGACTTCCTGAAGACTGTGGACCACTTGCTTTGCTAGGTCCACCGCCCATTTGTCTCCCATTTGCTTGTGGACCATTCCCACTATTACTTACGCTTTTATTATTTTGTATTGGATTGCTAGAATTATTGTTTTGACCTGCTCCACCTTTATCTACATGTCCACCATTTGGAGCACCACCTTGCTTTGATTTTTTACTACTAAAACTTATTCTTTCACTTCCGTTATGTCCTAATATAAGTTCTGTAACCGTATTGTTTGTACTACTATCGACAAATGGCCTGTTATTTGAAGGTACCAAATCTACAATTACTGCCCATGACAATGATACTATAATTAAAATAACTGTTCCTATAATTAAATGTCCTATTCTTTTTGTGAAACTAATAGACGTTGCCAAAAGATATGTTATATATAGTGCTGGAACAACCATATAAGCTTGAAGCATTTTAACATTAAAGCCTAAACCAACACAAATCATACTTATTATTAAATATTTTAGTTTTCCCTTTTCAGCCGCAATCGTTAAAGCAAGGCATGCAAATAATAAAAACATAACTAACTTTTGTTAATTTTATTTTTTTATTCATTTTATTTACTCCTCGTATAATTTGATTATAGATATATAATAAACCACTTGCATAATATAGGTAATATTTATTATATAATACAATAAATATATACTTATATAAGTATATTGTAAAATAAAAGGATTTTTAAATAAATATACAATGTACGATTGTTTAATTAAAAATGTACCTTGATATTTGAACTTTAAACTTTCCTATAGTGCAGTTTTGATTGTAGCTAAATATTCTAAAAGTTCTTCTTTTAACACACTGTTTTTTAATGCATAGTGTATATTTGCCTGGAGAAAACCAAATTTATCTCCTGCGTCATATCTTTCGCCTTCAAAACAATATGCGTATATTGCTTCAGTTTTCACAAGTTCTTTTAGAGCATCTGTCAGTTGTATTTCTCCTCTTTTATCTGGTTTGGTTTTTTCAAGTATTTCAAATATCTTTGGAGTTATGATATATCTACCTAAAATTGCAATATTTGACGGTGCTTCCTGAGCTGTTGGCTTTTCTACCATGTCTTTGACTTTATAAGTTCCCTTTTCAACTTCAATGCCATTTATAATACCGTATTTTGATATAGCTTCTTCCTTTACAGGCTGAACCCCTAAAATAGAAGTATTATAGTTATCATAACAATCTATAAGTTGCTTGAGGCAAGGTGTTTTGCTGTCAACTATATCATCACCTAACATAACTGCAAAAGGTTCATCTTCTACAAAATTTTTAGCAAGGCTTACAGCATGCCCCAATCCCCTAGGTTCCTTTTGTCTTGTATAATATATATCTACCATATTGGATATATTTTGAACTAACTTCAATAAAGTGGTTTTATTATTCTTTTTAAGTTGATCCTCAAGTTCCACGGACTTATCAAAATGATCCTCAATGGACTTTTTATTTTTGCCCGTTATTATTAATATTTCCTCAATTCCAGAAGATACAGCTTCTTCAACTATATATTGAATTGTTGGTTTGTCTACTATAGGTAGCATTTCCTTAGGTTGGGCTTTTGTAGCAGGAAGAAATCTTGTACCTAATCCTGCTGCAGGAATTATTGCTTTTTTAACTTTCATGAGTTACACGTCCTTTCGTTTTTAACATTAAATCTATTAATATTTTCATAAGATATATAAACAAAATTATGTTCAGCAGAGAAACAGCATCTGTTATTAAACTGTGGGAACTTGAGCTTAAACTTGAATTCATTCCAACTGAGTTTTTAAACAAAATGTAATAAATATTGGTATAAATTGTTACAGTGTACCCTACTGCTAGAGTTAACAATCTTTTATCTTTTAGGTATATAAAGCTTATAACCGATAATGCGGCAGCAGGAAACAAATATCTTTCATGCATTCCTGTGGAAAATGTGAAAACACCTGAAATTTGAACAAGTGCTGCAGCAAAGACAAACATCCTGTTTTTGTTATTTGTATATAAGTACCAACAAGATAGAGTAACTGCAGTTATGGCAATGATTCCCCAAACTTGATAGCTGAATATGAAAAATACTTCTGAATTCTTTTTGTAATTTGCTCCAATTAGGTTAAAAAAGTTAAATCCATTTACAGAAGCATAAGGGTACTCTGATATAGTTTTTGAATATAATTTAAATATCCACAGGGCATTTTGATTGTAGGAAAAAGGTAATATTATAATCAAAGCTGTGATAAGAGCTGAAACCACTGATTTTATAAATATCTTTAAATCCCTTTCCCGTACTAGTTCAAATATGAGTATTGGTAAAAATATAATCCCCTGAGGTTTCATAAGTACTGCACAGGTAAAAGCTATAGATGACAGAACCGTCTTTCCTTCTGATAACAAAAACAGTGACAGTACTATAATTAGTGTAAAGAAAGAATCTACCTGGCCCCAAAGTGCAGAGTCTATAAAAGTAACCGGGTTAAAGATATAAAATGCACTAAGGAGAATACTAAATTCTAGTGATAAATATTTTTTAGCCAATTTATATATAAAGTAAGCAGTAACCACATCAGCTATTATTGATGGAAGTTTTAAAAGTAAGGTGTAGTAAGGATTAATTGAACTTATGCTTGCAACTTTACCAATTAAAAATAGTACATACATATATAAAGGTGGATAGTCACCAGATCTTGCATTTGTATAAAATTGAGAGAAACTATTTGCTGCAGTTGATGCCCAATCTTTGAATAAATTTATGTCCCCACCGTATCCTTCCATAACTGTGGATAATGAAATTCTTAAAAATAGTCCTATATACAATAATGAAAAAATTAGTATTTTTACATTGTTCTTATTTATTTTTAAATTTCTACGAGTTATAAAGTAAAAAGCTCCAGCACATAAAATTAAAAATGCTATTAAATATAAGGTTAAGAAAGGTGCGTATTTACTTTTGGTAGATGAAGAATCTCCTCCCGTACCCCCATTAGTCATTTGATGGGCACCGCCTTGGTCCATTTTATTGTTATTGCCGCCAAAATTCATATTAGTACCTGGCTGATTTTGGATGTTCCTTTTTTGATCTTGAGCATTTCCATTTGAAAATTTAGTATCATTTTTTCCTGTTTTATTACTGATAAATTGCTGTACATTGTTTTTAGATGTAATAGTATTTGTTTTGTAATTTTTTATACTGTAAATACAAGAAAATGTGGATAGTAATATTAAAAGAATAAGACCTATCTTAAATAAATTCTTTTTCAGAAACACTGGTATCATTTCATCTCTCCTCTCTTAGAAGTTAAGTATATTTTCGAATATGAAACTTAAAATAGACTTAAAAATAAGGTAAATTTTATTAACATAGTTTTAAATTTTATAAGACCTTTTAAAATTTTATACATATTCTAGTTATTAAGGGTAGAATTGTATGCCTTGTGAAAAAACACAAGTTCTATGTATTTTAATATAAATGACATGTCTAAAAATATATGACAAAATTGACGTAGAAGGTCTTGAAATAATGAAGAAATGTTTGTAAGGGGTGGATCCCCTTACATTAAGTTTCAATTAGGAAATTTTCCACTTTATAATGATACTCAGGTTATTATCCCTAAAGCTGGCGGTAATGCTGTGTCCCATCTGTTCAACTAAAGCTTTTGTTATAGCAAGGCCCAATCCAGTATTTTTGCCTGTTCTTGTCCGGTCACCTGTGAAAAATCTTTCAAATAGGTGATCTATATCATCTGGATTTAAATTATTGGCGTTATTTGTGAATGTAGTTATAATGTAATTTCCATCCCTTTTTAGAGATACGGAAATAAATTTATCACCATGTTTTAATGAATTTTGGATGAGATTTGAAAATACACGTCTTATTGCATTTTCATCCCCTATAATTTCAGGTACACTTTCATCAATTTCAATTAAAGGTTCAATTTCTTTATTTGTAAAATCGTTGTAAAAAGATGCTATTAGTTCGCAGAGTATATTTGAAAGTGAGATAGACTCTAATTCAAAAGCATATTCATTAGCTTCAAGCCTTGACAGATCAAAAAAACCCGATATAAGCATTTTTAAAGATTTTGCACGGTTTAGTATGATGTCTATATATTCGCTTTTTTCCTCATTTGATAAGTCATCACTTTTTATAAGCTGGATATATCCTATAATAGAGGTAAGGGGAGTACGCAAATCATGGGATATGTTTGCTATAGCCTGCCTGAGTTCTATGTCCATATGTTTGTACTTTACTTCTGTCTGCTGTTTTTGGTCTATATTTTTGTTTATTTCCCGGGCTAGATTTTGAAGACTGCGGTTTTGAAAGGACAACGTCACTTTTTGATTTGTATCTATGTCGTTTATTTTCTTCAAGTCGCCAGTTATATGTTTGATTTCACTCTTTGTAAGAAAAAGCAGGGTGATACTTATACCTGCCAAAGTTCCTAATAAAATTATAATAAACAAGTACATAAATATCACCCTTTCAACTTATTTGATTTCCATCTTTCTAAATATTATAATACCTATTATAGTAAAAATAATAGTATATGCAAATCCCAGTCCTGCAGAATGGAGCATTTGCAGGGAGGTTAAATTTTCATTTTTAGGCGTAAGCACCGATATATTAGTAGTAATTAAAAGGTTGTATATTCCGTAAAACTTACTGGATACAAGTGCACAAAGTAGCTTTATAATATTACCTGTTAAAACGAATATACCTAAATAAGTATAGAGAAATGCATATTGATTTTTTAAAATAAAGCTGAGAAGCACACCAAAACTGATTGCAGCTATAAAAAGTGGTATGGCACATAATAACCTCAATGATAAACTTGTTAAAATTGCAGGGTTTAAATTACCGGGTTTAAGAAATAAAAGTGCACTTCCTACAAAGAAGACTAATATAAATATACAGGTTATAGAAGATATAATTATAGGAATAATTACTTTTGAAATATATAGTTTTTCTCTTGATAATCCTGAAACCATTACATTTCTTAAGGTTTTATCCTTTAATTCTTCTGTGACGTCAATATATATTATAATTAGGAAAATTACTTCAGGAAGGAAGTTTATAGCCATATACATGGTTTCCAAAGCTGTGATCTTATGGTCTGTAAATAATACATTTGCACTTATTGATAGTAAAACTAAAACTAATATGGTAACTTTATAAACAAGTCTATTTAAATCTTTGTAGAGTTCAGCCTTTATATAATTAAGCATTGATGCCACCTCCAATTAAATCCATGAAATAATTTTCTAAATTTGCATTTGCCTTACTTATGGAATATAGTTTAATTCCGTCTTTTACAAAGGCCTCGCTTATTATTTCAGGTTTATCCAGGTATTTAAAAATCTTAATTTCATTGTCAGGTAATACCTGATAGGAAGTGCAGTTTAAATCTTTTTCCAGTATGATGGCCGCACGAGCTGCATCGTCAACTTTTACAGATAAATATTCCCTGCATTTTTGTTCTAAATCTTTTGCGGAAATTTGTTCTATAAGTTTTCCGTTATCTATGAAGCCATAAGTAGTGGTAAGTTGGGAAAGCTCTCCTAAAATGTGGCTTGAAATCAATATAGTAGTGTTTTTTTCTCTATTTAATTTTTTTAATATATTCCTAAACATTACTATGCCCACAGGATCAAGTCCATTTATAGGTTCATCCAGAATCAAAAAATCTGGACTTGCAATTAAAGCTAGGGCCAGTCCAAGACGCTGCTTCATGCCGAGAGAGTAATTCTTGAATTTTTTATTACCTGCACCTGAAAGGCCTACTACATTAAGTAGTTTGTCTATACAGTCTTTCTCAGGAATTCCCTTTTGAATTCTGTAATATTCAAGATTTTTTTTACCTGAGAGATATGGGAAAAAGCTAGGTGTTTCTATTATGCATCCTGTTCTCATACGCTCTTTGTTTAATTCATCCTTACTGGTTTTGGAAAAGAGTTCTATTTCACCGCTGTCTTGCAAAGAAAGACCGGTTATTATTCTCATAAGGGTTGTTTTGCCAGCCCCATTTTTGCCTACAAGGCCGTATATGTCACCTCTATTTATTTCAATATTTACATTGTCAAGGGCAATGTGGTTTTTATATTTTTTAGTAAGATTTTTTGTATGAAGCACTAAATCATTCATGATATCAACCTCCGTTTTCTTGTTGATTTTATATTATAATAAAATCAGCAAGATACACTAAAGAAAAACTTAAGAAATCATTAAATTTATTCTTTCATTTTAAAGCCTATTCCCCAAACGGTATGTATGTATTCTGTGTCTGGATTAATTTTAGCTATTTTAGAGCGAAGGTTGCTCATATGCACGTTTATGGTGTTATCATCACTTATGAATTTATCTTTCCATACATGTTCAAATAAGTTGGCTTTTGTAAATACCTTTTTAGGGTAAGACATTAGAAGTTCTAGTATACAAAATTCTCTTATAGTTAATACTAATTCCTTTGAATCTATAAATACCTTATGGTTTTCCCGGTCTAAGGTTATATTTTTATATGTCAATATGTTCTGCTTTTCATTTGAATTTGAAAATACCATGTATCTTCTAAGTTGGGCTTGAACTCTTGCCAGCACTTCTTCTACATCAAAAGGTTTTGATATAAAATCATCTGCTCCAAGTTTTAAAACTTCGATTTTTGTCTCCTGAGCTGTTTTTGCAGATATTACAATGACAGGCATAGTTTTAATTTTTCGTATTTTTTCTATAAGTTTTTCTCCTGTAATTCCTGGCAGCATAAGATCAAGTAAAATAAGTTGAAAGTCATATTTTTCAATGCACATTTCAGCTTCAGTACCTGAAAAGGCTCCACGGACATTATAATTATTTTTTTCTAGTATCCTGCATAATAACTTATTTATATCCGTGTCATCTTCAACTATTAAAACATTTATATTTTTATTCATAGGTATTCCTCCAGAATTTTTTAAACTAAAATAATTATAACATTTTTCAACTTTCCACTAAAAACATGAAAAAATTATTGCATATATAGCAATTGCTATTTTTTCAGGAAAATAACATGAAGTAATTAATTCACAATGCACGATGGACAATTAAGGATGATTTTCTGTTGTCAAGAAAATCTAAAAATTTTATGTTCATACCACTTAGTTTTTAGATTTTTCATAACACTCGCGGAGAAAAATCTACCGAAATTGTGCATTGTGAACTGTGAATTGTGAATTAGATTAAGTTTCACATTTACAAGTTGATGTGCTAAAATATTTTATATAATGTAAGATTTCACAGCAAAATTAGATTATGCTTAGAATCTCTAATTGTGAATTGTGCACTGTGAAATGTGAATTGAAAAAAAGGGGGCAAATTTTATGATATCCAATAAAATGAAAGAACATGTATCTAAAAGTTCTATAATAAGGGCTATGTTTGAAGAAGGGAAGAAGCTGGCTTCAATTTATGGGGAAGAAAATGTATTTGACTTTAGTTTGGGAAATCCCAATGTAGAACCACCTGAAGATATAAAAAAGGCAGTAAATGAGATTATGTCCGAGGAATCTCCAAATCTGGTTCATGGGTACATGAGCAATTCAGGTTATGAGGATGTAAGGGCTAAAATTGCAGAACACATAAATAAAAAATACAATTTGAAACTTACTGAAAACAATCTGGTAATGACCTGTGGTGCAGCAGGAGGACTTAATATAATTTTTAAGACTCTTTTGAATCCAGGAGATGAGGTTATTACATTTTCACCTTTTTTTGGGGAATATGAGAACTATGTAGATAATTTTGGTGGAAAGCTTGTAATAGTGCCTTCAAATACAGAAACTTTTGAACCAGACTTAAATGCATTAGAGAAATCTATAAATGCTAAAACAAAGGCAATAATAATAAATTCGCCAAACAATCCAACTGGAATAGTCTATTCAGAAAAGTTGATTAAAGATCTATCACAGCTTTTAGATAAGAAGCAGGAACAATTTAATACAAGCATATACTTAATTTCTGATGAACCCTATAGGGAAATAGCTTATGATGGAGTAAAGGTTCCATATATATTAAATTATTATAGAAATTCTATTGTAGGATATTCTTATAGCAAATCCCTTTCACTTCCTGGTGAGAGAATAGGATATGTAGTTTGTAGTAGTGATATGGATGATTTTAAAGATGTAATGTCAGCACTTAATGTAGCAAATAGGATCTTGGGTTTTGTAAATGCACCGTCCTTATTTCAAAGGGTAATTGGAAAGTGTCTGGATTCAGCAGTAGATGTGAATATATATAAGAAGAATAGAGACCTATTGTATAATCATCTTGTTAAAATAGGATTTTCTTGTATTAAACCTCAAGGTGCTTTTTATTTATTCCCTAAGTCCTTAATTGCCGATGATGTTGAATTTGCAAAGGAAGCAAAGAAATTTAACTTGCTCATAGTTCCAGGTTCATCCTTTAAATGTCCTGGTCACTTTAGACTTTCCTATTGTGTTTCCTATGATAAAATAGAGAAATCTTTAGATAGTTTTGATAAACTTGCAAAGAAGTACCTTTAATATAG